>NZ_JBKQOT010000424.1:0-20232 GCF_052145395.1 Roseiarcus sp. | reverse complement strand
GCCAAATCAAACCACTTGAAGCTCACATTCCCAACCCAAGCTGCATGATGTGCTTTATGCGCAAGACGTCCCGTGCGTTAGGGATCGCTCCGTTCAAAAGGAGTGGGTTCCATGTCCAACGTCAGTTTTGTTATCGTCTACGTCGACGACGTCGCCCGAAGCGAAGCCTTCTACGCTTCGATCCTCGGGCGCGCCGCGGTCGAATCGTCGCCTGCGTTCGCCATGCTGCCGGCCGCCCCGGGCCTGATGCTGGGCCTATGGAAGCGCGACGGCGTCAGGCCGCCAGCAACCGCGGCGGGCGGCGGCGAGATCGCTTTCACGGCTGAAAACAACGCCGAGGTCGACGCGCTCTGCGCCGCGTGGCGGGCGAAGGGCGTCACAATCGCGCTCGAACCGACGGCGATGGACTTCGGCTACACCTTCGTCGCGGTCGACCCGGACGGCCAGCGCCTGCGGGTGTTCGCTCCCGTAGGCTGATCGCCGATCTCACTTGCCCATATGCGCCCGGAACTTGGCCACGGCGTCAGCGAACTCGTCGTAGGTCAGCGCCGCCGCTGCGATGTACGGCCCGATGAGGTAGACGGGCGTGCCCTGAACGTGGAGCGCGTCCGCCTGCGCCGCGTTGCGCCGGATGAGATCCATGATCGCCTCGCCGTGGGCGTCGAGGTCCTTCTCGAGTTGCGCCCCGTCGACCCCCGCCGTGGCCACCGCGCTACGCATGACGGCGTCCGAGCTTCGCCCGTGCAGGGCCATTAGGGCGGCGTGCGCGGCTTGGTATTTTCCCTGATATTTGGCGGCGAGCGCGAGTCGAGCGCCAGTGACCGAGCTTTTCGCCAGAATCGGCCAGTCCTTGTAGACGAGCCGGATCTGCCCGTCGGTCGAGACGAACCGCTGGAGGTCGGGCTCCGACCGTTTGCAGAACGGGCAGTTGTAGTCGACATAGGCGACGATCGTGACGTCGCCGTCCGGATTTCCGCCGACGGGAGCGTCGGGATCGTCCAGGATTGCGTGAATGTCGAGCGGGTTCGGTTCGGCGGCCCCTGACCCCGTTGCGCCGGTCAGGAACGATGCGCCGGCGAGCGACAGCGCCGAAAGAAAACGCCTGCGATCCACGAACACCCCCGTCCTGCCGGAGGGACGCCATTCCGCGCCGGCGCGGTCTTTATCGCCCATCACGACATTCGAAGATATTCATTTCGTCACGAGGCCGCCCGGGCGCCGCGCTTCTTTCACAACCCCTCGAACAGGGCGGTCGAAAGGTAGCGCTCGGCGAAGGATGGGATGACGATCACGATCGTCTTGCCGGCGTTCTCGGGACGGCGGCCGACGTCGATAGCGGCCGCGATCGCCGCGCCGGACGAGATGCCGACCGGGATGCCTTCAAGCCGCGCCGTCAGCCGCGCCGTGTCGAAGGCCGTCTGGTTTCCGACGGCTACGATCTCGTCGATGATGCTGCGATCGAGGACGGGGGGCGCGAAGCCCGCCCCGATTCCCTGGATCTTGTGCGGCCCCGGGGCGCCGCCCGACAGCACCGGCGAATCTTCCGGCTCGACCGCGATGATCCGCACCTCTGGCTTGTATTTCTTCAGCACCTGACCGACGCCTGTGACCGTCCCGCCCGTGCCGACGCCGGCAACCACGATGTCGACGGCGCCTTGGGTGTCGTTCCAGATCTCCTCGGCGGTCGTTTGGCGATGGATTTCCGGGTTGGCCGGATTTTCGAACTGTTGCGGAATGATCGCGCCCGGGGTCGTCGCGACGATCTCGTTGGCCTTGGCGATCGCGCCCTTCATGCCCTGCGCGGCCGGCGTGAGCACCAACTCGGCGCCCAGCAGCGCAAGCATCTTGCGGCGCTCGATCGACATCGACTCCGGCATGACCAGCATGAGCTTGTAGCCGCGCGCCGCGGCCACGAAGGCGAGCGCGATGCCGGTATTGCCCGAGGTCGGCTCGACCAGCACGCCCCGGCCGGGGGCGATCCTGCCCTGCGCCTCGAGCGCGTCGATCATCGCCACGCCGATGCGGTCCTTCACGCTGCCGATCGGATTGAAGAATTCGAGCTTGCCCAGGAGACGCGCGACGACGCCCTTCTCCTTGGCGAGGCGATCGAGCGCGACAAGCGGAGTGTCCCCGATCGTTTCGGTGATCGAGGCGTAAAACTTCCCCCGGCCCGGTTTTCGACCGGCGGCTGCGTTTGTCGTCATCGCGCGCTTCTCCGTACGCATCGCCGGGCCGGCGCCGAAGCGGCAGGGTCCGACGACCTCGTTTATCCGAAGCCGTTCTATATAACGCCGGCTATATCGCCGCTAGATAGCAAAATCGCCCGCGGTCTTCTCGTCGTCGAGCACATGGGCATGCTCGGCCGTCTCGCACATGTTCTCGACCGTGATCGCGTCGAGATTGGCGAGAAAGGTTTCGCCCGCCTTCTTGACGGTCGGGTCGATGACGCGCTCGAGAAGGAGCGAGTTCGCGCCCAGATCGTCCGGATCGGCAGTGCTCAACGACATGGCGGTGCGGACAATTTCACCGACGGTGATGCGCCGGCGCTCGCGAGCCAGCTCGTAGCCGCCCCGCGGTCCGCGCACGCCTTTGAGAATTTTGGCGTGAACGAGCCCCTGGAGCAAAGTCTCCAGGTGGCGGGGGGGCAATTTGTGGCGCGCCGCCAAGGCCTTCGCCGCAACCGGCGCGGACCGAGAATGCAGCGCGACATCGACAACGGCGGCGATGGCGAGAACGCTCCGTCGCGATAGCAGGTTCATTTCAATTCTCCTCCGATGAGCGACCGGTCGAGCCGAAACCATTCGGGCCCCGGCCGCTCGCAGTGAGCCGCTCGCCCGCAATCAGGGCGATACGTTCCACAGGACAAACGACGAGTTGCGCAATGCGCGCCCCCCGTCGAACGATAAAAGGCTTGCTTCCAAAATTGACGAGAATGACGCCGATCTCTCCTCGATAATCAGCGTCGACCGTCCCCGGACTATTGAGGACGGTTACACCCTCATGCATAGCCAGCCCCGAACGGGGACGGATCTGCGCTTCAAAACCCTTGGGCAACTCAATCGCTAATCCGGTCGGAATCAACGCTCGAGCGCCAGGGACGAGGACGACCTCACCTTCGGCTGGCAATGCGGCCAGAAGATCCATCCCGGCGGCATCTTCACTCTTATACGCCGGCAATTGCAAGCCCTCGCCGTGCGGCAGCTGTATGTAAACAACGGAAATCACGGGCGCTTCGCCAGTTCCGTCGCCAGACGTGCGACAATCCGTTCGGCGACGGAAATTTTGGTCATCGCCGGCCAGGACTCGATCCCATCGGCGCTGATCACCAGCACCTCATTGGAATCTCCACCGAAAGTTGTGGTTCCTTTCGCGACACTATTCGCGATGATGAGATCACAACCCTTGCGTCGTAATTTCGTCTTGGCATGGGCGACGACCTGTTCGGTTTCGGCTGCGAAACCAATGACCACGGACGGTCTTTGGCTGGTCTTCTTCGAGACCCCCGCAAGTATATCGGGATTTTCGACGAGATGGAGCGTCGGCGCTCCGTACTCGCCTTTCTTGATCTTTTCGGTTTCGACACGGTCGACTCGCCAATCGGCGACTGCGGCGGCGCTTATGAAAGCGTCGGCGGGCAGCGCGGCCTCAACCGCGGCCTGCATTTCGCGTGCAGTTTCAACGCGAACGACCGTTACGCCCGGTGGGTCGGGCACCGCAACCGGCCCGGTTATCAGCGTAACCTTTGCGCCCGCGCCAACTGCGGCCTGCGCAATTGCATGGCCCTGGCGGCCTGACGACCGGTTTCCGATGAACCGCACGGGATCAATCGGCTCGTAGGTCGGCCCGGAGGTGACGATAACGTGGCGTCCAGACAGCGCTACCCCGTCGAAATCCTGCGAATCCCCCGGTCTCGCGAGCGCGGCCTCGATCGCCTCGACGATCGCCGTCGGCTCGGCCATCCGCCCGGGTCCGTATTCGCCGCAGGCCATCGGCCCCTCGTCCGGGCCGACGAAGGCGACGCCGTCGGCCTTCAGCTGATCGATATTCCTTTGGGTCGCCGGATGAAGCCACATCCTGACGTTCATCGCCGGCGCGACGAGCACCCGTTTGTCGGTCGCCAGGAGAAGGGTCGTGGCCAGATCGTCCGCGAGCCCTCCCGTCATGCGAGCCAGGAGATTTGCGGTCGCCGGGGCGACGACCACGAGATCTGCCGAACGGGAGAGCTCGATATGGCCGATCAGCGCCTCGTCGGTGAGGCTGAAGAGGTCGTGGCGGACCGGCTGGCCGCTGAGGGTGGAGGCGGACAGCGGCGTAATGAATTCGCGCGCGGACGCCGTCATCACAACCTGGACCGATGCGCCCTGGTCCCGCAGGCGTCGGATGAGTTCCAGGGACTTATAGGCCGCGATTCCGCCGCCGATGATCAGCAGCACCCGGGCGGCGGATATCGGAATAGGCGTCATCGCCGTCTAGCCGCCCTTCAATTTAACACAGTTCGTACGCATGTGAGGACTTTCTCGCAGCCAAACTGTACGAAATAAAGGCCAGAGGGGCCTCTTCCGCAAGCATGAACCGCGCCCGCGGAGGGGCGGTCGCCTTAGGCGCCATGGCCTGAATCACCCGGCGGTGCGCCGTAGCTACAAAACCCACCGAATCAATGCAAATAACAAAAATGTGAGCAAAACCCCAATTAAAATATAGCATAGCCGTCCCAGCTCACTTCGCTCGAACCGCTTCACAAGCGCGTCGGCGGCCAGGATCTCCAGTTTCGCGGCGATCTGCTCCAGGTGGCGCGGCGCCTCGGCGACGAGCGCGACGAGCGCGGCGGCGCCCCGACCCGCGTCCTCCATGCGTCCTTTGGGGCCCAGGTTCTCCATGATCCACGTGCCGACAACCGGCTCCGACGTCGACCACATGTTCAACTGCGGATCGAGCTTGCGCGCCACCCCTTCGACGACGACCATGGTTTTCTGCAGCATGACGAGTTCGACCCGTGTCGTCATGTCGAACAACGCCGTCACTTCGAACAGAAGCGTGAGGAGTTTCGCCATCGAAATCTGGTCGGCGGTGCGCGAATGAATCGGCTCGCCGATGGCCCGGATCGCCTGGGCGAAATCCTCGACGCGATGGACGTTCGGCACGTAGCCGGCCTCGAAATGGACTTCGGCGACCCGCTGATAGTCGCGCCGGATGAAACCGAACAGGATCTCGGCGAGGAAGCGACGCTCCTTCCGACCAAGCCGGCCCATGATGCCGAAATCGACGGCGACGATCCGTCCCGCCGCGTCGACGAAGAAATTCCCCTGATGCATGTCGGCATGAAAAAAGCCGTCGCGCAATGCATGGCGGAGGAAAGTCTGGATAAGCGCGCGCGCGAGCGCTTTGGGGTCGAGACCGAGCGCCTCGAGACGCTCCCGGTCGGTGAGCGGGATCCCGTCGACCCACTCCATCGTCATCACTTCGCGCGTGGTGCGGTCCCAGTCGATCGTGGGCGCCCGGATATCCGGGTCATCCTTCGAATTTTCGGCGAACTCCGACGCGGCCGCCGCCTCGAGGCGGAAATCCATCTCCATCCGAACGGAACGCGCCAGCGTCTCGACGATCTGGACCATGCGCAGGCGCCGCATCTCCGGAAGGACGCGCTCGGCCAGCCGCGCAGCGAAGAACATGTCGGCGAGATCCCGGGCGAAGCGTTTGTCGACGCCTCCGCGCAGCACCTTCACCGCGACCGGACGGGACCCTTCCGGCGTCGCCACCGAGGCGCGATGGACCTGCGCGATGGAGGCCGCGGCGACCGGTTCGCCGAAGTCCTCGAACAATGCGCCGATCTTTGCGCCGAAGGCGCCTTCGATGATGGCGATCGCCGCCTGCCGGCTCATCGGCGTCACCCGGTCCTGCAGGCTCTCGAGCTCCAGGGCGACCTTGGTTCCAACGATGTCGGGCCGGGTCGACAGGAACTGCCCCATCTTGACGTACGAGGGCCCGAGCCGGTCGATGGCGCGCGACAGCCCGGTGAGACCGTGCACGTCGCGTTTCGCGATCATGTTGGCGAGCGCCAGCGGCAGTCGTGCGCCCGGCGGCAGAAGAGCCGGGTCGACGTCGACGAACGCGCCCTCGCGCGCAAACACGAAGCCCGCGCGCGCGAGCCTGAGCCCGTGTCCGACCGCGGCGAAGATCGACATGAATCAGAGCTTCCAGCCCGAGTGGATGGCGACCACCCCGCCGCTGAGCTTCATGGCGTCCACGCGCGAGAAGCCCGCATCCGCGATCATGTCGGCGAACAATTCGGCGGACGGAAACTTGCGGATCGATTCGACCAGGTAGCGGTAGGACGCGCCGTCGCCCGCCACCACCTTGCCCATCGCCGGGATGGCGGCGAAGGAATAGGCGTCGTACGCGCGGTCGAGGACCGGCAGGTCGACATGCGAAAACTCGAGACAGAGAAACCGTCCGCCGCGCCGGAGCACGCGAAACGCCTCGGCGAGCGCCCTCTCGATCCGCGGCACGTTGCGGATGCCGAAGGCGATTGTATAGGCGTCGAATTCGCCGTCGTTGAACGGCAGTTCCTCGGCGTTGGCCTCGACGAAGGTCACCCGCTCGGCGAGACCGCGCTTGCGGGCGCGATCGGCGCCGACGCGCAGCATGTTGGCGTTGATGTCGGCGACCGTCACGCGCGTCTCGCGGCCCCCGGCGCGGGCGATCCGGAAGGCGACGTCGCCCGTGCCGCCGGCCACATCGAGATGGGCGAAGGGGCGCGAGACCGAGGGGTGGACCTTGGCCGCCAGAATGTCCTTCCACACCCGATGCAGGCCGAACGACATCAGGTCGTTCATCACGTCGTAGCGGTCGGCGACCTTGTGAAACACCGCGTCCACCAGACCCTGCTTTTCGTCCAGGCGCACTTGGCGCTCGCCGAAATGCGTATGCTCGGGGCTCGTGGACATCTGAAAGTCTCCGTGGAGGCCGCCGCGTTCTAGCGCGCCCGGCGGCGAGCGTACACCGGCTCAGTCCATCCGGACGGGAATGCCGGCCGCCGCCATCCGCGCCTTGGCCTCGCGGATCGTGTATTCGCCGAAATGGAAAATCGAAGCGGCGAGGACCGCGCTCGCATGGCCCTCGATCACCCCGTCGACGAGGTGGTCGAGATTGCCGACGCCCCCCGAGGCGATCACGGGGATCGCCACTGCGTCGGCGATCGCCCGGGTGAGTTCGAGGTCGAAGCCGATCTTGGAGCCGTCCCGGTCCATCGAGGTCAGCAGGATCTCGCCGGCGCCGAGTTCCGTCACCTCCTCAGCGTAGGCGACGGCGTCGATCCCGGTCGGTCGGCGCCCGCCGTGGGTGAAGATCTCCCACCGCGCGGGCTCGCCTTCGGCCGATACGCGCTTGGCGTCGATGGCGACCACCACGCACTGGCTGCCGAATTTTTCCGCGGCGATGCGAACAAACTGACGGTCGGCGACCGCAGCCGAATTGATCGAGGCCTTGTCGGCGCCGGCGAGCAGAAGGTTGCGGATATCGTCGGTGGTGCGCACGCCGCCCCCCACCGTCAGCGGCATGAAGCACACCTCGGCCGTGCGCCGCACGACGTCGAGCAGAATGCCGCGGTCCTCGTGGCTCGCGGTGATGTCGAGGAAGCAAAGCTCGTCCGCGCCTGCTCGGTCGTAGGCGATGGCGCTCTCGACCGGGTCGCCGGCGTCGCGGAGGTTGACGAAGTTGACGCCCTTGACGACGCGGCCGTCCTTAACGTCGAGGCAGGGGATGACGCGGACTTTGAGCATCACTCGGCTGCGGACTGTAGCGCGGGAGACTTCATGAAGTCCCAGAAAGAGCCGAACATTCTTCCGGCGCAGGGAGACGAGGTGACGTCTGTCACGAAAAACAGACGCGAACCGGCCAGCTTGAGGAATCGATCCGAGACTTCCGACGCGGAGAGCGCGCTCGTAAGGAAGCAAACGTGTCCGTCCATCGTGTACATTCGAGCGCCTGCGTCGAGCGAATCGACGAAACTCTGAAGATCAAGTTCCTTGCCGCTGCCGTCGTCGAACACAAGCAAGTGCCTTCTCACGTCTTACCTCCATCGTCGAACCCGCCCGGCAAGCTCTTAACGCCGGCGGTCTCGCGGGCCGGGTCGACGACCTCGGCGTTGGCCCCTTTTCCGTAGATCATCGTCAGTTCGCGCTGGCGAAGGCGATATTCCTCCGACTGCAGCCGATCGGGGTCGCGAAACAGCAATATAAAGTAGGCCACGACTGTGGCCGCCAACAAGAGGGCGCCCGTTGCGAACAGCGCCACCCGAAGCCAATTCTCGCCGGCCACGAGCGCCAGCACGAACGCCAGAGGCGTTCCAATCCCCGCCAGCCACAGCAACGGATTGATCGCGGTGCGAACGACCCGGACGGTCTCGACTCGAGACGTCGCCGCCCTGACAAAGTCGTCCAGCCTCACGTGTTTTCCTTGGCGCTCTTAAGCGTCCCCTCTCCGCTCGGCAGGCGGACCACGCGCAGCAGCGCCAGCGCCTCGCGCGGATCGAGACGGCCGTCGTAAAGCGCACGGCCGGCGATGGCGCCTGCGAGTTTTGCGCAGTCGGGTTCGGTCAGCCTGCGCACGTCCTCGATCGAAGCGAGCCCGCCGGAGGCGATGACGGGAATGGAGAGCCCCTCGGCGAGCGCGACGGTGCTTGCGATGTTGAGCCCCTGGAGCGCGCCGTCGCGGGCGATGTCGGTATAAATGATCGCCGCCACGCCCGCGTCCTCGAACCGCCGCCCGAGGTCGAGCGCCGAGACGTTGGAGGTCTTCGCCCAGCCCTCGACCGCGACGCGGCCCCCGCGGGCGTCGATTCCGACGGCGATCCGGTCGGGATAGAGCCGCGCCGCCTCGCGCACGAATCCGGGATCGCCCACGGCTGCTGTGCCGATGATCACCCGGGTCACCCCTGCCTCGAGCCAGCCGCGCACCGTCTTCAGGTCGCGCACGCCGCCGCCGAGCTGCATCTTCATGGTGAGGCCGGAAAGGATGCGCCGGACCGCCTCGGCGTTGACCGGCTTGCCGGCGAAAGCGCCGTCGAGGTCGACGACGTGCAGGTAGTCGAACCCCTGCTCGGCGAAGGCGCGCGCCTGCGCGGCGGGGTCTGTATTGAACACCGTCGCCTGCGTCATGTCGCCGCGCAGCAGCCGGACGCACTCTCCATTCTTCAGATCGATCGCGGGAAAAAGGATCACGGGCGCCACTTCAGGAAGTTGGCGATCAGCATCAGGCCGAGCGTCTGGCTCTTTTCGGGATGAAACTGGGTGCCGACGATATTGTCGCGCGCCACGATCGCCGTCACCGGGGCGCCGTAATCGGCGGTGGCGACCACGTCGGCGGGATTGTCGGCGTAAAGCTGAAAGGAATGGACGAAATAGGCGTGCAGGCCGTCGCGGCCGGTCCGGATCCCGTCGAGAACCGGGTGCTCGCGTTTCAGGTCGAGGGTGTTCCAGCCCATGTGGGGAATCTTCAGCGACGGGTCGTCCGGCTTGATCGGCGCGACGTCGCCGGCAATCCAGTCCAGGCCGAAAACGACTTCGTATTCCAGGCCGCGGGTCGCGAGCAGTTGCGCGCCGACGCAGATGCCGAGGAAGGGCTTGCCCTCTCTGCGCACCGCCTGCGTCAGCGCCTCGACCATGCCGGGCACGGAGTCGAGGCCGCGCCGGCAGTCGGCGAAGGCGCCGACGCCCGGCAGCACGACATGCCCTGCCGCGAGGACGTCCTCGGGGCGGGCGGTGACCTTGACCTCACGGTCGAGCCCCGCCTCGCGCGCGGCGCGCTCGAAGGCCTTCTGCGCCGAGTGCAGATTGCCCGAACCGTAGTCGATGATGGCGACGGTCATGGCTAAAGCGCGCCTTTGGTCGACGGCACGGCGCCCGCCTGGCGCGGGTCGATGGCGACGGCGCTCTTCAGCGCGCGCGCCACACCCTTGAAGCACGATTCAGCGATGTGGTGGCTGTTGGTCCCGTAAAGCGTCTCGAGATGCAGGGTCAGGCCGCCATTGCCGGCGAAGGCCTGAAAGAACTCGCGCACCAGCTGCGTGTCGAATTCGCCGATCTTCTCGGTCGGAAACTCGGTGCGGAAGACCAGGAACGGCCGGCCCGACACGTCGACGGCGACGCGGGTCAGTGTCTCGTCCATCGGCAAAACGCAGTCGGCGTAGCGCGTCAGCCCCTTCTTGTCGCCGAGCGCCTGGGCGAGCGCCTGCCCGAGCGCGATCCCGACGTCCTCGACCGTATGGTGATCGTCGACGTGGCGGTCGCCCTCCGCGCGAACGGTCATGTCGATCAGCGAATGACGGGCGAGCTGGTCGAGCATGTGGTCGAAAAAGCCGACCCCGGTCGAAATGTCGGACACGCCGGTTCCGTCGAGGTCGAGCGCGACCTCGATGCTGGTTTCCTTGGTCTTTCGTGCGACTGCGCCCTTGCGCATGGAAATGCTGCGGCCTCAAACGGGTGGTGCGCGGTGATAGCAAGCCGGAAAGCGCTTGACCACCCGCAAGTTGCTGCGGCGCTTTAGCCCGCCCCCGAGAACGCCCGCAGCGTTCGGCCGGTTTCGTCGTCGGCCGGATAGAAACACTCGATCGAAAGCTCGGCCAGCGTGACGTCGACCGCCGTTCCGAACACGGTGACCGTGCTCAGGAACGACAGGACGCCCGCCTGCGAGCGCAGCTTGAGCAGGACGGCGACGTCGTCCGGGCGGACCAGTTCGGCGCTCCTCTCCCGGTGCGTCGTCCGCGCAGGATACGCCTCGGCCTCGGCGATCAGCGAGCCGATGGCGGGGTCGCCCGACAGCCGCAACTGTCGGCGCAGGCGCTCGATCAGATGCGCGCGCCACTCGCCGAAGTTGACGATCAGCGGCGCAAGGCCGCGGGGATGGAGGCTCAGCCGGATCACGTTCTGCGGCGGCTTCAGAAGCTCCGGATCGACGCCCGCGAGAAGAAGGGGAACGGCGGCGTTCGCGGCGACGACGTTCCATCCCCGGTCGAGCGCGAGCGCCGGGAACGGCTCCTGCAGCCTAATGAGCCTTTCGACGCTGGCGCGCGCGTGCTGGAGCGCCGGGTCGTCGAGTGGACGGTCGCGATAGACCGGCGCATAGCCGGCGGCCAGCAGAAGCGCGTTCTGCTCGCGCAGGGGCACGTCGAGAGAGTTCGCAAGCCGCGTCACCATCTCGCGCGACGGCGACGCCCGCCCGCTCTCGATGAAGCTCAGGTGCCTCTGCGACACCTGCGCCTCGGCCGCGAGCGCAAGCTGGCTGACGCGCCGGCGCTCCCGCCAGGAGCGCACCATCCGGCCGATCGGCGAGTTAACCTGCTGCATGAGACCGTTTTTCCGCGCGCCGGCGCGCCTCGTCAATTCCCTCTGAGGTCATCCGTTCGGCAACGATTCCGTCGCGCTATGACCTCCGAGGCAATCGCGACGGCGCCGGCGGCCGGTCACACTCGCGCTCGAGGCCCGCTGGAAGAGCGCGGCCTGAAAGGAGACAAGGCCAATGACGGAACCCGTCGCCATCGCCGAAGCCTACATCGCTGCGTGGAACGAACGGAGCGCCCCGGCGCGTCAAGAAAAGCTCAACGCCCACTGGGCGGGTTCGGCCGCCTATCGCGACCCTCAGGTCCGGGTCGAAGGGCTCGACGCCATCGACACGCTGATTGCCGGCGTCCAGGAGCGTTTTCCCGGATTCCAGTTCGCCTTGAAGCCGACCGCGAACGGATACGACGGCGTCGTCCGGCTCGCCTGGACGCTCGGGCCCGCGGGCGGAGCGGCGCCGATCGAAGGCAGCGACGTCCTCGTGCTCGCCGACGGCAAGATCAAGGACGTGATCGGCTTCCTCGACAAGGTTCCGCAGTAGCCCTGCGGCGGACAGCCGTCCCCGCCCGCCGGGAGGTGGACGCGCGCGGGACAAGACCTTTTTTCCGGCTCGGGCTTGCCCCGCGCTGCGGCCGGCGCCAGCAATTGTCTTTCGACAATTATGGGGAGGCCGGCCGTGGCGGAAACTCTTTCAGGCAAGACCCTGTTCATCACCGGCGCGTCGCGCGGCATCGGACTCGCGATCGGGCTTAAGGCGGCGCGCGACGGCGCCAACGTCGCCATCGCCGCAAAAACCGCCGAGCCCAATCCCAAGCTAGCCGGCACCATTCATTCGGCGGCGGAAGAAATCGAGAAGGCCGGCGGCAAGGCGCTGCCGCTCGCCGTGGACGTCCGCGACGAGGCGCAGGTGCGCGACGCGCTGGAGAAGACCGCGGCGACTTTCGGCGGCCTCGACATCGTGGTCAACAACGCCAGCGCCATCTCGCTCACCAATTCCCAGGCGACCGACATGAAGCGCTTCGATCTGATGCACCAGATCAATGCGCGCGGGACCTACATGGTGTCGAAACTCGCCGTCCCCTACCTCGAGAAGGCCGCCAATCCGCATATCCTCATGCTTTCGCCGCCGCTCGACTTGCAGGAGAAGTGGTTCGCCCCGAGCACGGCCTACGCGATGGCGAAGTACGGCATGAGCCTCGTCGTTCTGGGCCTCGCCGGCGAACTCCGGCGCCAGCGCATCGCGGTCAATGCGCTATGGCCGCGCACGACGATCGCGACCGCGGCGATCAAGAACCTGCTCGGCGGCGACGCCATGATGCGCGCGTC
Organism: Roseiarcus sp.; assembly: GCF_052145395.1. Classification (NCBI taxonomy): domain Bacteria; kingdom Pseudomonadati; phylum Pseudomonadota; class Alphaproteobacteria; order Hyphomicrobiales; family Roseiarcaceae; genus Roseiarcus; species Roseiarcus sp. Next base: position 7,573 of record NZ_JBKQOT010000424.1, on the reverse strand, counting down.
GCGCACGCCGGACATCCTGGCCGACGCGGCCCACATGATTTTCCTCAAGGACTCGAAGTCCTTCACCGGCAATTTCCTGATCGACGACACCTTCTTGTTCGAGAACGGCGTGCGGGACTTCGATCATTACCGCGTCGACCCGACCGTCGACTTGGCGCCCGACTTTTTCGTGCCGGACGCTTCTCCGCCGCCGGTGAGCCTGAAAAAGCTGGCGCGCGCCTGACGCCTGCCCATGCGCCCCTCCACAGGGTCCCGGCGGGTGCGCGCCGCGGCGAATGTCCGTCGCTCCGCCGGCTTTCCGCCTTTCAAGGAAGCATGTCCGTCTGCCGGATCGCCCGAATCTGACGGATTTCCCACCGTATCCTTACATATCCTTAACGCGTTCGGCCCTTGCGGCGACAGGGCGGACGGCCATATTATGGCGCGAGGCGTACGCAAAGGATTTCCCCGGGCGAGCGCCGCGCTCTTATCAAGAGGTTTCACCTATGTCCGACTATGACCGCTACGCAAACTCGCGCTCCGGCGCGGGGTACGCACGGTCCGGCGCGGCCGTCGATCAGGGCCTGCGCGCCTACATGATCGGCGTCTACAACTACATGACCCTCGGCCTGGGCGTGACCGGCCTCGCGGCGTGGCTCGCTTTCCAGTTCGGGACGGTCTCCGTCGGCGACGGACGTTTGGCGCTGACCGACTTCGGCCACGCGATTTACGTGTCGCCGTTGCGCTGGCTGATCGTGTTGTCGCCGCTCGCTTTGGTGTTCTGGCTGTCCGCGCGGCTCGACCAGATGTCGGTCTCGACGGCGCGTAACGCGTTCATCGCCTTCGCGGCGTTGATTGGCTTGTCGATGTCCGCCCTACTGGTCGTCTATACCGGCGCCTCGATTGGGCGCGCGTTCTTCGCCACCGCGGCGGCCTTCGCCAGCCTCAGCCTCTACGGCTACACCACCCAGCGCAGCCTCAGCGCGATGGGGTCGTTCATGATGATGGGCGTCGTCGGCCTGATCATCGCGAGCCTGCTCAACCTGTTCCTGCACAGCTCCGGCCTGCAGTTCGGCATCTCGCTGCTCGCGGTGGTGGTCTTCGCCGGCCTGACCGCCTGGGACACCCAGGCCATCAAGTCAATGTACTACGCCGGCGACGGGTATGACACGATCCAGAAGAAGTCGATCCACGGCGCGCTGCGCCTCTACCTCGACTTCATCAACATGTTCCAGGCGATCCTGATGCTGACCGGGTCGAATCGGAACAACTGACACAAGGCCGTTAAGGAAACCTTACACGGAGCCCCGGTCCGCGTTGCGCGGGCCGGGGTTTTTTTGTAAAGAATCTTGGGACTTGGCGCCTGAGGAGGGGACGATGGGCGGGTTGCGGTTCGCGGCGGGGGTCGCGGCGCTTGCTGTGGCCGGAAGCGCTCAGGCGGCCGAACTCAAGATCGTCGACGTCAAGGCCTACGTCTTCCTCGAGCGCGCCGGCAAGCTTTCCGAGGATATGGTTGGCGCCCCGGCCCTGGTCGATGCGCCGAAGGGCGGCGCGCCCGGCGGCGACACGGCGACCGGCGTCATGATCGACTTCACCTTCGAAGGCGACAAGAACTTCTCGCCGAAATACGCCACCGCCACCGTCGATCTGACTCAGACCAATCACTCGGGCCAGCAACTCGTCACACACAAGGCCTTCACGGGCTTCCGCTTCGGCGACGACGGAGTCGAGCACAAGGCGATCTACCTCGAGAACGCCACCTGCGCGCCGCTGTCGATCGTCGTCCACGCCGGCAAGACCGAGAAGGAGGCCCAGCTCGACTTCTCCTGCACGGAAGTGCGCGCGTCGAAGTGACCCGCCGCCGTCATTGCGAGCGACCCCCGGGTCACAGCTCGGGGGCAGCAATCCAGGGATCGTAGGGCGCTCTACGATCCCTGGAGTGCTCCGTCGCTTGCGCTCCTCGCAATGACGAACTGCGAGCGCGATAAGGGTTTGCGGCCTCACCCATCCTTGAGCCCCAGCACGTCGGCCATGGCATAGAGCCCGGGCTTGCGGCCGTGCGCCCATCGCGCCGCCTTCAGCGCGCCATAGGCGAACAGCATGCGGTCCTCGGCGTGATGGGCGAGCACAAGCCGCTCGCCTTCGCCGGCGAATGTGACCTCATGGTCGCCGACCACCGTGCCGCCGCGCAGCGAGGCGAAGCCGATGTCGCCCTTGCGTCGCTGCCCGGTGACGCCGTCGCGCCCGCGCGCGGCATGGCTTTTCAGCGCAATCCCGCGTCCGGCCGCGGCCGCTTCGCCGAGCATCAGCGCCGTGCCCGAGGGGGCGTCGACCTTCATGCGGTGGTGCATCTCGAATATCTCGATGTCGTATTCGTCGCCGAGCGCGGCGGCGGCCCGGCGGGTCAGGGCGGCGAGCAGGTTCACCCCGAGGCTCATGTTGCCCGAGCGGACGATCGGGGCGTGGCGCGCGGCGGCGTCAATCTTGTCGAGATCCTCCTCGGCGAGTCCGGTGGTGCCGATCACGTCGGCGATGCGCGCCTGCGCCGCGAGCGCCGCAAGCTCGACGGTCGCTGCGGGCGAGGAGAAGTCGATGATCGCGTCGGCGTTCAGCATCAGCGGCAGCGGATCGGTCCCGATCGTCAGCCCGGTCGCCGGGCAACCGGCCAGCGGACCCGGATCGTGGCCGAGCCACGGAGAACTCTCGCGCTCGAGCGCGCCGGCGAGCGTCAGCCCGTCCGCCTCGTGGATCGCCCGCACGATCATGCGGCCCATCCGGCCCGCAGCGCCCGCGACGACGATACGCAACTCGCCCATGGCTCGTAAAACTCCCTGTCAGGCGCCTTCCACCAGCACCATTTCTATCTCCGCAGCGCCTTCGCGCAGCGTGCGCGCCGCCTGGTACTCGGCCGAATAGTAGTAGGCCCGCGCGGCGTCGTAGCTGTCAAATTCGAGCACGACGTTGCGCGCGCGCGCCTTGCCTTCGAGCGCCTCGTAGCGGCCGCCGCGGGCCAACGCCCTTCCTCCGTGGGCGGCGATCACCTTCGTCGCCTCGCCCGCATAGCGCGCGTAGGCCTCGGGGTCCTCGATGTCGACGCGCGCGATCACGTAGCCCTTGGGCACGGCGGCTCCGTTACAAGTCCTGACCGAGGTTATCCATCTTAAGCCGACGCGCAAGTCGCAGCGCCAGTCAGGCCGTTAGCCCGATCCGTTCGGCCAGCCGCCGCGCGATCGTCGACTTGCCCGTTCCGGAACGCCCAGAGAAGGCGATCAGCGTCGCCGTCCGAGGCGGAACACCGGCTTCCATCCGGAAGGCCTACCGTAACGTCGGCTTCAAGGCCTCGGCGATCTCCTGGACAATCGCTTCGGCGGCCTCGCGCGGATCGGACGCCGTCGTGATCGGCCGGCCGACCACGAGATAGTCGGCGCCGTCGCGGATGGCGCGTTCCGGCGTCGCAACGCGCTTCTGGTCGCCGGCGTCGGCGCCGGCCGGGCGGATGCCGGGCGTAACGAGAACCATGCCCGCCCCGACCGCCTCGCGCACGGCCTTGGCCTCGGCCGCGCTGGCGACGAGGCCCTGGACGCCGAGCGCCTGCGCCTGCTCGGCCCGGCGTCGCACCATCTCGACGACGCCGAAGCGGTAGCCGGCCTCGATCATGTCCTCGTCGTCGAAGGACGTCAGAACGGTCACGCCGAGAATCGAAAGGCCGGAGCCTCTCGCGCCGGCGACCGCGGCCTTCATCGTCTGCGGATAGGCGTGGACGGTGAGGAACGTCGCGCCGCGCCGCGCCGCCTGCTCGGTCGCCTTCTCGACGGTATTGGGGATGTCGTGCAGCTTGAGGTCGAGAAAAATCTTCTTGCCGGCCGCGGCGAGACGGCCCACGAGCGCCAGTCCGTCGCCGCCATAGGCGAGCTCCATGCCGATCTTATAGAAGATTGCCGCGTCGCCGATTGCCGCTATGAGCTTGTCTGCGGCGGCGGCGTCGGCCACGTCGAGCGCGACGATCAGCCGGTCGCGGGGCGTAAGGGGTGTCATGCGCGAGTCTCGCGGCGGCGCCTCGGCGGAGCGCCGGGTCCGGCCGACGATTCGAGCCGATAGGTCCAGACGCGCGCCGGCGGCAGGTTGGCCCAGATCGGCCGGCCGCGATGGGCCGAATAGCGGCCCTCGCAGATCTCGCGCGGAATGGGCGAAAGGAGCCCGTAGGTGAACTGGACGAACACGCCGTCCGCGCCCATCAGCGCGAAGGCGTCGCCCATCAGCTTTTCGCGCTCCTGCTGAGGCCGTGTGAGCAGCGGCAGGCTCGAGACAAAAGCGGAGACCGGCTCGCCGTTGAGCGCGGCGAGCGTGCGGGGCAGGTCGTAGGCGTCGCCATGGATGACTCGCGCCCCCGCGAATCGGTCCTCCAGCAGGCGGCAGAACTGGGGATTGTACTCGACCATCACGAGGCGGCCAGGGTTGAGCCCGCGGTCGATGAGCGCCCGGGTGACGGGCCCAGTGCCCGGGCCGAGCTCGACGACCAGCCCGCGCTCGGGCGGTCCGGCCGCGCCGGCCATGGCGCGCGCCAGCGCCCGACCCGAAGGCGCGACGGCCCCAGTCAGGTGCGGCGTCGACATGAGCGACTTCAGGAAGTGGGCGCCGTCCCCGAGCCCCAGCCGCGCCTTCCGTTTCTGATCATGCATCTCCGCTCCCCGCCGATGCCCCGCCGTCACGTGGGCGTTTGTGCTTGCCCCCGGGTGAAGCCGTCAGCTTCGTCCCTCGAAGAACTCTTTCATCTTGGCGAAGAAGCCTGCGCTTTCCGGATGGGTCCTGTGCGACGACTCCTGGGCGAACTCCATGAGGAGTTCGCGCTGGCGGCGAGTGAGGTTTTGCGGCGTCTCGACGTTGAGCTGGACGAACAGGTCGCCGGCGTCGCGTGAGCGCAAAATCGGCATGCCCTTGCCGCGCAGCCTCAGCTGCCGTCCCGACTGCGCGCCCTCGGGGATGCTGACCCGGGACTCGGTCCCGTCGAGGGTGTGGACGGTGAACTCGCCGCCGAGCGCGGCCTGGACCATGGAGATCGGCACGCGGCAGTAGAGGTCGGCCCCATCGCGCTGGAAGACCGGATGCGGCTTGACCGAGAGGAAGATATAGAGGTCGCCGGCGGGCCCGCCGCGCATGCCCGCCTCGCCCTCGCCGGTCAGCCGGATGCGTGTGCCGTCCTCGACGCCGGCGGGCACGTTCACCGATAGCGTCCGCTCCCGCGTCACGCGGCCGGCGCCCGCGCATTTGTCGCACGGGTTGTCGATGGTCTGGCCGCGCCCGTGGCAGGTCGGGCAGGTGCGCTCGATGGCGAAAAACCCTTGCTGTGCGCGCACGCGCCCCTGTCCGCCGCAGGTCCGGCACACCGCCGGTTTCGAGCCCGCCCGCGCCCCGGAGCCCGAGCAGGACTCGCAGGCTACCGAGGTCGGCATGTTGATCGTGGCGGCCTTACCGTGGAACGCCTCTTCGAGGGTGATTTCGAGGTTGTAGCGCAGGTCCGCGCCGCGCTCGCGGCCGGAACCGTGACGTCCGCGCCGTCCGCCCATCATGTCGCCGAACAGGTCGTCGAAAATATCAGACATCGACGCGGCGAAGCCGTCGCCCATGCCGCCGAGACCGCCCTGCTCGAACGCGGCGTGGCCGTAACGGTCGTAGGCCGCCCGCTTCTGCGCGTCGGAAAGGGTCTGATAGGCCTCGTTGACCTCCTTGAAGCGCGCCTCGGCCTGCTTGTCGCCAGGATGCCGGTCCGGATGGCACCCCATCGCCGCCTTGCGGAACGCGGATTTCAGCTCAACCTCGGTCGCGGTCTTCGAGACGCCGAGGATTTCATAGAAGTCGCGTTTGGCCATTTCTGCCGGAGTCTCTCCGCACGCGCGTCTGAGGACGCCTGGCGTCCTGCGCGCGCTCGCCCTTCAAAAACCTGAGCCCTGCAGATAGGTGGGAAACCCTGGAAGCGCAAGTTCGGGAGGTCGTCACGAGGGCGGCGCTCGAAGGGAAATCAAGGGCGATGATCGGGAGGGTCTTTGTCCGATTCGCGCGGGTTGCCGCCCCCTTTGGATCGGCGGGGACGGCGGCCGAACCGCGGTTGGAAACGCCGGTCGGCGTCCCGAATCGGCTGCAAAGCTTGAGCGCTGAGCCGCTGAGGCGCCGCCCGCCCGGTCGTCGCTTCATCGAAGGTTTTGGGGGCGGGCCGTCCGTCGTCGGCCCCAAAACATCAGCCCCGGGCTTTCGCCCGGGGCTGAAGCTTTAGCGCACTATCGAGATCAGGCCGACTTCTTCTTGTCGTCGTCCACCTCGCGGAACTCCGCGTCGATCACGTCGTCCTTCGCCTCGTTCCCGCCACCCGGGGCGGCCCCGGCGTCGCCGCCGGCGGCCCCCTGCTGGGCCTTGTACATGGCCTCGCCGAGCTTCATCTGGACTTGCATGAGGTCGTTCGAGCGGGCCTTGATGGCTTCGACGTCCTCGCCCTGCAGGGCGGTGCGGACCGCGGCGATCGCGACCTCGATCGCGCTCTTGTCGGATTGCGCGACCTTGTCGCCGTACTCCTTGAGCGCCTTCTCGGCGTCGTGGGCGAGCGACTCGGCGTGGTTCTTGGAGTCGACCAGCTCGCGCCGCTTCTTGTCCTCGGCGGCGTGGGCCTCGGCGTCCTTGACCATCCGGTTGATGTCGGACTCGCTCAAGCCGCCCGACGCCTGGATGCGGATCTGCTGCTCCTTGTTAGTCGCCTTGTCCTTGGCGGTGACGTTGACGATGCCGTTGGCGTCGATGTCGAAGGTCACCTCGATCTGCGGCATCCCGCGTGGGGCCGGCGGAATGCCGACGAGATCGAACTGGCCGAGCAGCTTGTTGTCCGCCGCCATTTCGCGCTCGCCCTGGAAGACCCGGATCGTGACCGCCGTCTGGTTGTCCTCGGCGGTCGAGAAGACCTGGCTCTTCTTGGTCGGGATCGTGGTGGTGCGTTCGATGAGCCGCGTGAACACGCCGCCGAGCGTCTCGATGCCGAGCGAGAGCGGGGTCACGTCGAGAAGCAGAACGTCCTTCACGTCGCCCTGAAGCACGCCAGCCTGGATCGCGGCGCCGAGCGCCACCACTTCATCCGGGTTGACGCCCTTGTGGGGCTCCTTCCCGAAGAAGTTTTTGACGATCTGCACGATCTTGGGCATGCGCGTCATGCCGCCGACAAGCACAACCTCGTCGATCTCAGCTGCTTTCAGCGAAGCGTCGCGAAGCGCGGCGTCGCACGGCCCAATCGTCTTCTGGACGAGGTCGTCCACAAGACTCTCAAGCTTTGCGCGCGTAAGCTTCATGGTGAGATGCTTGGGGCCACTCGCATCGGCGGTGATGAAGGGCAAATTGATCTCGGTCTGCTGGGCGCTCGAAAGCTCGATCTTGGCCTTCTCGGCGGCCTCCTTAAGCCGCTGCAGGGCAAGCTTGTCTTTCCGGAGGTCGATGCCGTTTTCGCGCTTGAATTCGCTGGCGAGATAATCGACGAGCCGCATATCGAAGTCTTCGCCGCCAAGGAAGGTATCGCCGTTGGTGGACTTAACCTCGAAAACGCCGTCCCCGATCTCAAGAA
>NZ_JBKQOT010000423.1:0-8592 GCF_052145395.1 Roseiarcus sp. | reverse complement strand
GCCCGCTGCCGGTCGGCGACGGGCTCTGCATGAACCAGCGGAACGAGACCACGCCCGATTTCAGGAGCCAGGCCAGGACTCCGCGGTAGCAGGTCTCGGACGGGCCGGTCAGGGGAAAGTTGGCTCGGGACAGCTTCAGGTTGCCGGCGATCGCGGGCGTCTTGGCCCAAGGCCAACCGACCTTGGCGACGTCCGAGACATGTTCCGGCCGGGCGGTCGGAACGATCGCGAACATAGCGATTCCCGAAAGGATGCTCTGCTCGGGCAGCTTGCCCCAATGCGAAAGGCTCTCGGTCTTCCAGGTCGGCGAGAGATACGACCATGGAGCGGTCTGGTCGCCGACCAGCGTCTGCTTCGCCCAGATATCAGAGAAATACACGCGCTGACACAGCAGCAGTCCGCGTAAGGCGTGGCGCGCATTCTTGTTGGCGTCGTTCGCCTTGTGAACCTGGGAGCTGCTTCCAAGCGACAATTGCTCCGAGATCTGGGTGCGGAGCGCGCCGGCGGGAACCAGTTGGTTGATGTGGTCGCCGATCTTGGGATTGACCTGTGGGAATTTCGTATTCAGGTAACCGATCGTGTCGGACCAGCGCGTCGTCGCCGATTTGGACATTGGCGTCGCTCCTCATAAAAAAGTGTTCTCGTCATTCGCCGGTCGCCGCAAACCTCAAAAAAATATTCGATGGATTTGAGAAAACACGCGCCGTCCGATCCGGCATCTTCTCAAGATTACGACGCCCTGCAAGCCCCCCCCGCCAGGGTACCAGCCGAAGCCATCGCGCGACACGAGCCCATCTCACGCAGCGGCGCCGCTCAGACTTTTGCTGTAGGATCGCGGCCCTCGCGAAAGCGTCGCTCCCGCGGCGCGAAGAACCCGGAGCGACCATGACGACGAGCGTGCATCAGTTTTTGTGCCTCACCGACAATTACGGCGTGCTGGTGCACGATTCCAGGACCGGCGCAACCGCGTCGATCGACGCGCCCGAGGCGGGCCCGATCCTCGCCGCGCTCGACGAGAAGGGATGGACGCTCACGGACCTCCTCATCACCCACCATCACGCCGACCACATCCAGGGCGCGCCGGAGCTCAAGGCCCGTTTCCCCGACCTCAGGATGGTCGGCCCGGCCAAGGACGCCTCGCGCATCCCCGGCCTCGACACGCTGGTCAGCGAAGGCGATTACGCCTTGGTCGGATCGCTCGAGGCCAGGGTGATCGAAACGCCCGGCCACACCACCGGGCACATCGCCTATTATTTCGGGGAGGACGAGCTCGCGTTCGTCGGTGACACGCTGTTCTCGCTCGGCTGCGGCCGGGCGTTCGAGGCGCCCTACGCCGTGCTGTGGGGCTCGCTCCTCAAGCTCGCGGCACTGCCCGGCGAGACCCAGGTCTATTGCGGGCACGAGTACACCGAGGCGAATGCGCGCTTCGCGCTGACGATCGAAGGCGACAATCCGATCCTGAAGGACCGGGCCGAGCACGTCGTCAAACTGCGCGCCGAGAAGCGTCCGACCCTCCCGACGACCATCGGCCTCGAGCTCGCCTCCAACCCGTTCATGAGGGCCGAGGAACGCTCGGTGCAGGCTGCGGTCGGCATGCCGGGCGCCGACCCGGCCGATGTGTTCGCCGAGCTTCGTATCCGCAAGGACCGGTTCTGACCCAGGCGACCCCGTTCGCCTCTATCGAGATCGCGCGCCCATTCGCTCGCCTGCGGCGCGCGCTGCGATCGTCTCCAGCACCGCGCGGGCCGCGTGGGCGCTCGGGGCGCCGGCGTCGCTAAGCTGCATTTCCCGGTCGAGCCGCCCCAGCGCGGCAAGCTGCTCCGACCGCTCCGGACCATCCTGCATGATCGCGGCGAGTTCCACGCTCAGCGACGCCGGGCTGCAGTCGCGCTGCAGCTTCTCCGGAATGGCGCGGTCGGCGAGGATCAGGTTCGGCAGCAGGATCGAGGGAACCTTGATGAGGTATTTGAGCTGCGCCTCGACGATTCCCACCTTGTAGGCGCCGACTAGCGGAACGCCCGCGAGCGCCAGTTCGAGCGTCACCGTGCCCGAAGCGGCCAGCGCCGCCCGCGCCGCGCGGAACGCCTCGAATTTCGCCGCCTCGCCGAGCACGATCCGCGGCTCGACCGACCACAGCGCGGCGCGCGCCCTGACCTCCTCCTCAATGTGCGGCAGGGTCGGCAGAACGGCGTCGATCGGTCCGATCGCCTCGCGCAAGAGGCCAAGCGCGCCGCCGAAATCCGCCATCAGTCGGCGGATCTCCGACCGGCGCGATCCCGGCAGGACGACGAGCACGGGAGGCCCGGCGTTGCGGCGACGCGTCTCGTCCTCGTTGGGGCGCAGCTCGGCGAGCCGCTCGATCAGGGGATGCCCGACATAGACGCAGCGCGGGCCGCCGAGCCGCACATAGGCCTCCGGCTCGAACGGCAAGAGGCCGAGCACGCGGTCGACATAAGCGAGCATCGCCTTCGCCCGGCCCGGCCGCCACGCCCACACGCTCGGGCTGACGTAGTCGACGATCGGCAGATCGGGCAGCGCCTTGCGCACCCGGCGCGCAACACGATGGGTAAAGTCGGGGCTGTCGATGATGACAAGCCCATCCGGCCGAGCCGCAATGATCGCTTCCGCGGTCTCACGGATGCGCTTGAGGACCGTCCGGAGACGGGCGATGACCGGCAGAATCCCCATGACCGCGATGTCGCTGATCGGGAACAGGCTTTTCAGGCCCTCGGCCTCCATCGCCTCGCCGCCGACGCCGGCAAAGACGACGCCCCAGGGATGGGCGTCCCGAAGGGCGCGCATCAGCTTGAAGCCGAGCTGGTCGCCGGAATGCTCGCCGGCGACGAGGGCGATGTGCAAGGGACCGGAGGCGGGGCTGCTCAGGAGGAAAACCCCGCGATGAAAAGGCCGGCGGCGTCGGCCTCACGGATGCAGCGCTCGCGCCCGGCTATGAGGACGGCGCCGGCCGCAAGCGCGATCCCGCGCAATTCAGCCCGCGCGGCGCCTGCGACGGTGTCGGGACCGACCGCCGGCATGTCGAGCCGCAAGTCCTGCCCGCGCTTCGGCGCCTTGACCAGCACGCCCGCAAGCCCCTTCAGCCGAAGCCGGCCGCTTTGTCGCATCTCGCGCACCCGAGCCAGCATCGCGTCCGTGCCCTCGGCCGCCTCGATCGCCAGCACCCGTCCCGCCGCCACGACCGCGCACTGTCCGGCGTCGAAATCGGACAGAGCCTCGAGCAGCCGCGCGCCGAAAGCGATATCGGCCTCGTCCTCGGGCGTGGGCGCCCGCGCGGCGAGCGGCCCCGCAGGCGCAACGAGCCGCGGCGCGATCTCGTGCGCGCCGACGATCCGGACGCCCTCGCGCTCGAAGATCGCCGCAAGCCCGACCAACAGGCCGTTATCGCCGCGGCGGAAGAGCTGCGCGAGTTCGGCCGCGCGCTTCACAGCGCCCCAATCGAGCCGGAGATCCGAGAATTCCGGCCGGCTCATCGCGCCAACGATCGCCAATTCCGCGACCTCGCGCCCCTTGAGCGCGGCGAACAGCTTCCCCACCTCCCCCATCCGCACCCAGACATGCGGATAAGCTTCGATGGCGGAATCCGACGACCCGACGACGCCGATCAGGAACGGCTCGCGCCCTGCGCGGCGGGCGTCGGCGGCGACCTCGAGCGGAAACGCGCCGGCGCCGCAGAGGATGGCGAGGTGAGGGGCCGCCGCCGCGGCCGCCGGCCCCCCGGCCGGCGCGCTCACGCTTCTTCGCCCTTGCCGTCGCGCGGCACGCAGATCGCCCGGTCGCCGCCCTCGCGCAGGAAGGCGACGATCTGCTGCACCGCCTCCTGGTCCGGGAAGGCCTCGGCGACGTCGCCGACGCGCTCCTTCAGCGTGCCCTTGCCGAAGAACAGCATGCGATAGGCGCGCCGGAGCTCGTGGATCGCCTCATGCGGGAAGCCGCGCCGCTTGAGGCCGACGAAGTTGAGGCCGGCGAGCGAGGCGCGATTGCCGAGCGCCATGCCGAATGGGATGAGATCGTGCTCGACGCCGGCGAGGCCGCCGACAAAGGCGTGGGCGCCGATGCGAACGTGCTGATGCGCCGCCGCCCCGCCGCTGATGTTGGCGAAGTCGCCGACCGTGACATGGCCCGCCAGCATCACATTGTTGGACAAAATGACGCCCTCGCCGATCCGGCAGTCGTGCGCGACATGGGCGTTGGTGAGGAACACGGATCGCGGACCGACGATCGTCACCGACCCGCCGCCTTCGGTGCCCGGGTTCATCGTCACGTGCTCGCGGATCAGACACTCCTCGCCGACGACGAGACGGACAGGCTCGCCTCGATACTTGAGGTCCTGCGGCTGATGCCCGATCGCTGCGAAGGGAAAGATGCGCGTGCGCGCGCCAATCGTCGTGTCGCCGGCGAGGCTGACGTGGGAGACCAGCCGGACGCCGTCCCCGAGCGTCGCCTGCGGGCCGACGTGGCACAACGGGCCGATCTCGACATCGGCGCCGAGCTTGGCGCCTTCCTCGACGACCGAGCTCGGGTGAATCTTTCGCGTCATTCGCGCACCAGCATGGCCGAGACCTCGGCCTCGCAAACAAGCGCGCCATCGACCTTGGCCTCGCCGCGGAACCACCACATGTTTCGCTTCTTGGCGATCCGGGTCATGTAAAACCGCACCTGATCGCCCGGCATGACCGGCTTGCGGAACTTCGCCTTGTCGATGGTCATGAGATAGACGACGCTCGGCGGTCCGCCAATGGGCTGCGAGGCGACGCAGAGAGCCCCCGCCGTCTGCGCCATCGCCTCGATCAACAGTACGCCGGGCATGACGGGACGGCCGGGAAAGTGGCCCTGAAATTGGGGCTCGTTCACCGTCACATTCTTGATCCCGACGCCATACTCGTCGGCGTGCGCCTCGACGATCCGATCGACGAGAAGAAACGGGTAACGGTGCGGCAGGAGCGTCAAAAGCTTCAGAATATCGTGACTCTCGAACACCTGACCGGTCGTGTCGGTCATCCCGTCCCCCTATCCTTTCGCGCGTGGTTCTGCGTCATGGTTCATCCGAATGGCTGGCGTCGGCGCGGGCCGCGGCGAGCTTCTTCATCGCCGCGACCTCACGGAAAAATTCGCGGATCGGCTTGGCGGGGGCGCCTCCCCAGCGCTCGCCCGCCGGAATGTCGTTCATCACGCCCGCCGCCGCGGCGACCTGGGCGCCGGCGCCGATCTTGAGGTGGCCGGCGATGCCGGCCTGCCCACCGAGGGCGGCGAAGTCGCCGATGACGCTCGAGCCCGACACGCCGGACTGCGACACGAGCACGGCGTGACGTCCGATGACGACGTTATGGGCGACCATCACCAGATTGTCGATCTTGGCGCCCTCGCCGATCACCGTGTCGCGGTTGGCGCCCCGGTCGATGGTCACGCCGGCGCCGATCTCGACGTCGTCCTGGATGATGACGCGTCCGACCTGCGGCACTTTGAGATGGCCGCGCGCGCCGAGCGCGAAGCCGAAACCGTCCTGCCCGATATGCGCGCCCGGATGGATGATGACCCGGTCGCCGATCAGCGCCGCCATGATCGTCGTCGTCGCGCCGACCGCGCCGTCGCGGCCGATGCGCACGCCCGGTCCGATGACCGCATTGGCCCCGATCACCGTGCCCGCGCCGATCTCAGCGCCGCGTCCGATCACGGCGCCCGGGTCGACGACGACCCCGGCTTCGAGGCGTGCGGCGGGATGCACATGCGCGGCGGGCGACACCCCGGTCTGGTCGAAGGCCGATCCCGGCTTCATCGCCGAGGGATAGAGCCTGGCCATCACCTGGGCCATGGCGCGATAGGGTTCGCGCGCGACGACCGCCGCGCAGCCCGCCGGCGCGGCGCCAGCAAAGCGCGGCGCAACGAGCGCGGCCGCCGCCCGCGTCGAACGGAGCGCCTCGATGTATCTCACGTTGTCGAGGAAGGTCAGATCTCCCGGACCGGCCTGATCGAGGGCGGCGACGTCGTGAACGATCCGGCTTCCGTACGCCTCGTCGGCGAGCGCCGCGCCGCACCAGCCCGCGACCTCGGCGAGCGTCGGGGCTGAGCTTTGCGGAAAGAAGCGAATCTTGGCCAAACGCGAGGTTCCGTCAGATGCGACGACGGGCGCGTCAGCCGATGACGCGCCCGCATTTCGCGAAACCCGGGAGGGTCGAAGCTAGAACGTCGCGCCGCCCGAGAAGTTGAAGATCTGGGTCTGGTCGTACTTGCCCTTCGAGAGCGGGAAGGCGAAATCGAACCGGATCGGGCCCATCGGCGACGCCCAGATGAGACTCGCGCCCACCGAGGTGCGGATCAGGTTCGGATCCCAGACATTGGCGCAGCTCGGCTGGGTGATGAGAAAGACGTTCTGCCCCGGACAATAGGTGTAGCCGAGGAAGTTCGAGAAGTTCGTCTGTCCGCTATAGCCGATCAGGTTGCCCGCGTCGGCGAACAGCGCGCCTTTGAGGCCGATTTCCCTCGGCAGGCCGAAGATCGGGAAATCGACTTCCGCCGACGCGCCGTAGTAGCTCGTGCCGCCGAGCGCCGCACCCTGGATGTTGTCCAAACCGCTCGCGATATCGCGCGGGCCGATGCCGCCCGGCGCGAAGCCGCGCACCAGCGTCGGCCCCATCATGAAGTTGTTGATGATGTCGAGGTCCTTCGACCCGTATCCGTTGATCTGGCCCGCCTGCAGGTGGACGATGCCGGTGAAGTCGTCGGTGATCGGATGGAACCAGCGGGCGTCCAGCGTTTCGCGGATGAAGTCGGACTGCCCGCCGACGCCGGCGAAATCCTGCTTGTAGGTGGCGGTCCAGCCGCTCGTCGGATCCTTGTGGTTGTCGAGCGTATTGTAGCTGATCGCGAAGCCGACGAGCGAGGTCACCTGCGCGCCCTGAGCCGCAGCCTGCTTGATTTCCACCGGCGCTTCGCCGTTGGTCAAGCAGTTGATGAACGGCGTCGGCGTCACCGCGTAGAACGTTCCGCCAATGATCCAGGGCGAGTTCGGCCCGTAACAGTCGTCGTAGGGTTGCGACGAGGTGTTCGGGATTGTGATCTTGGATTGATACAGCGCGTAGTTCGGCTGGAACGTCAGGTCGTCGGTGACCGGGATGCCCAGGCGCAACGTGCCTCCGGTCGTCCAGTTATTATAAAGCGCGTACTGGTTCTGCCGGTTCACCTGGTGATAGAGGTCGAAGCCTGCCGCCAGACGCTGGCCGAGGAAGTACGGCTCGGTGAAGGACGCCTTCCAGCCCTGGCTGTACTGGCCGTCGGACACGCTCAGGCGGACGTACTGGCCGCGGCCGAGAAAGTTCGTCTCGGTGTAGGCGAGCTCGGCCAGGACGCCTTGCGTCGTCGAATAGCCGCCGCTGAGGCTGATCGAGCCGGTCGGCTGGTCCTCGACCTCGACCACCACGATGACGCGGTCGGGCGACGAGCCCGGACGGTTCGAAATGTGGACCTTCTTGAAGTAGCCGAGGCTGTTCAGCCGGCGCTCGGCCCGCTCGATCATCTCGTGGTTGTAGGGGTCGCCTTCGCCGATGTCGAACTCGCGGCGAATGACGTAGTCGCGCGTCCTTGTGTTGCCGACGATGTCGATCCGCTCGATGTAGACTTTCGGACCGTCGTCGACCGAGTAGCTCAGCGCGATCGTGTGGTTCGCCGTGTCGCGGTCGCCATGCGGCCGCACTTCCGAGAAGGCGTAGCCGTGGCTTGCGACGTCGCGGCTCATGGCGTCGACCGTCTTGTCGACCCCGCCCGCGTCGTAGACGTCGCCCGCATGGAGGGAGGAGTGCCGCAGCAGCGACGGCCCGTCCACGGCCGGAATGTGCGAGTCCACGCTGACGCCGGAGACGTGGTACTGCGGCCCCTCGTCGACCGTGATCGTGATCACGTAGCCGGGCGGGTTCGCCTGGTAGGCGACGTCGGTGTTGACGATCCGGAAATCGGCGTAGCCGTTCTTCATGTAGTAGCGGCGGATCGCCTCCTCGTCGGAGGCGAGGCGATCGGGATCGTAGACGTCGGTGCTCTTGAACCAGGACAAGAAGTTCATCGTGCTCGTCTGCATCAGGTTGCGCAGACGGTAGCTGGAGACGGCGTTGTTGCCGACGAAGCGGATATCGCGGATGCCGGTCTTGCCATGTTCGTCAATGGTGAAGACGAGATCGACGCGACCGTCGGGAAGCTGAACGAGCCGCTTGGTGACCTGAGCTTCGTTGTAGCCGTATTTCCTGTAGGCGTCCTTGATGCGGCCAACGTCGGCGTCGCCGAGCGCGTCGCTATAGGCGGCGCCGGGTTTCGACTGGACCTCGACCTCAAGCTGGTCCTTGGTGATCTTGCTGTTGCCCTCGAAGGCGACCCTATTGATGATCTGCTTGCCGGAGGTGAGCGACACGACGATGGCGCCGTTTTCCGCCCGGGCGCTGACCGAGGAATAGATCCCCGTCGCCTTCAGGTCGTCCACGCCGCGCTGGATCGAGGCCGGGTCCGTCCCGGCGAAATAGGGCTTGAGACTGGCCGGTGTGACGCCTGTGTTGCCCTCGACCACGATCTGCTGCGCGAAAGCCGGCGTCGTTG
>NZ_JBKQOT010000422.1:0-6208 GCF_052145395.1 Roseiarcus sp. | reverse complement strand
ATCGATCAAACCGCAGACCCGCAAGACCCGCAAATTCCCTCAAATCTTTCCAAATGCGATTCCCCTGGGGTAAAATTAGGATGGATGAATCACGTCCCGCTTTCCTGCAGCCGCATGGAGATTACCGCATATCGGCTCCGGCGGCGGTGACTCGCGTCGCACTTCCGTTTCGCCGGCAAAACCTTCATCATGCGCCGACTCCAGCAATAGGCGGCCATTTTGACGGGAAAACCGATCGATACACGCGGCGCGTTGCACTTCCGGTTCCGCGGTCGCGACGTCGCGCTCGACCGTTTTTCGCCGCGCGCGACCGTGCTCGACTGGCTGCGCGAGGACGCGCTCGCCAAGGGGACGAAGGAGGGCTGCGGCGAAGGCGACTGCGGCGCCTGCACGGTCGTTCTGGCGCGCCTCAAGGACGGCCCGCTGCGCTACGACGCGGTCAACGCCTGCATTCTGCTCGTCGGGCAACTCGACGGCGCGGAGCTCATCACGATTGAGGACCTCGCCGACGGCGAAGTCCTTCACCCGGTTCAGCAGGCGATGGTCGACCTGCATGGGTCCCAGTGCGGCTTCTGCACGCCGGGTATCGTCATGAGCCTGTTCGCCGCCTATCACTCCGGGG
The DNA here is from genome assembly GCF_052145395.1 of Roseiarcus sp. Taxonomy (NCBI): domain Bacteria; kingdom Pseudomonadati; phylum Pseudomonadota; class Alphaproteobacteria; order Hyphomicrobiales; family Roseiarcaceae; genus Roseiarcus; species Roseiarcus sp. Next base: position 5,586 of record NZ_JBKQOT010000422.1, on the reverse strand, counting down.
CGCCCGCCACGCCGGCGAGCCTCAACGATCAACTCGCGGGCAACCTCTGTCGCTGCACCGGCTATCGGCCGATCCTGGCGGCGGGTCTCGCGGCCTGCGACGGGGCGGCGGCCGATCGATTCGCGGCGACGGCCGACGAGCGCACCGCCGCGCTCGCCGCGCTCGCCGATGGCAGGGATCTGTTCGTCGGCGACGAGACGCGCTTCTTCGCCGCGCCGGCCAGCCTCGATTCGCTCGCGGCGCTGAGCGCGCGCTTCCCCGACGCCACGCTCGTGGCCGGCGCGACCGACGTGGGCTTGTGGATCACCAAGCAGCTGCGCGACATCGCGCGCGTCATCTGGCTCGGCCGGGTTGCCGGCCTCGACGCGGTCGGCAAGGCGGCGGACGGCGCGCTATCGCTCGGCGCAGGCGTCGCTCTTCTCGAGACCGCGCCGCTTCTGGCGAGAATTCATCCCGATCTGGGCGAGCTGATGCGCCGCTTCGGCTCTGTCCAGGTGCGGACGAGCGGCACGGTTGGCGGCAACATCGCCAACGGCTCGCCGATCGGCGATCTCGCGCCGGCGCTGATCGCGCTCGGCGGCCGGGTCGTGCTGCGCAAGGGCGCGGCGACGCGCACCCTGCCGCTCGAGGACTTCTTCATCGCCTATGGCAAGCAGGACCGGGCGCCCGGCGAGTTCGTACTGGCGGTCGAGGTTCCGCAACTCCGAGAGGGCCAGCATTATCGCGCCTTCAAGATCTCGAAACGGCTCGACGAGGACATTTCGGCCGTGATGCTCGGCGCCCGCATCGACCTCGAGGGCCGACGGATCGCGGGCGCGCGGATCGCCTACGGCGGCATGGCGGCGACGCCGAAGCGGGCGGCGAACGCCGAGCGCGCGCTTGCCGGCGCGAGCCTCGACGAACCGGAAACCTGGGCTGCCGCGCTTGCTGCGCTCGCCTCCGACTTCACGCCCTTGACCGACCAGCGGGCGACGGCCGCCTATCGCGTGGCGGCCGCGCGCAGCGTGCTGCGGAAGACGCTGATCGAAATCGCCGGCGCCGCCGCCCCGACCCGGATTGGAGCGCTCCATGCCGCAGAGTGACGTCCTCGAAGGCGCCCCGACCGCCGCTGTTCACAAGCCGCTGCCCCACGATTCCGCCCGCCTGCATGTCCAGGGTTCGGCGAATTACGTCGACGACATCCGCGAGCCCGAAGGGACGCTGCATGTCGCCATCGGCATGGCTGACGTGGCGGCGGGCGAACTGAAGACCCTTGACCTATCGGCGGTCAAGGCGGCGCCCGGCGTCGTGGCGGTGATCGCGGCGGCGGACGTTCCGGGCAAGAACGACATCGCGCCCGTGTTCGCCGACGAGCCGCTGCTCGTCGAACGGGAGGTGATGTTCCACGGGCAGGCCGTCTTCGCCGTCGTCGCCCGAACGCGCGACGAAGCGCGACGCGCCGCGCGCCTCGGCAAAATGGAAATCGAGGCGCGCCCGCCGTCCGTCACCATCGCCGACGCGCTGAAAACCGGCGCGCGCGTGCAAGACGACTATGCCTTCGGCAGAGGCGACGCCAAAGCGACGATCGCGGCCGCGCCGCACCGCCTGGAGGGACAGTTCGTCATCGGCGGGCAGGAGCATTTCTATCTCGAGGGCCAGGCCTCCTTCGCCATCCCCGGCGAGGTCGACGAGATGACCGTTTACGCCTCGAGCCAGGACCCGACCGAGACGCAACACATCGTGGCGCGCGTCCTCGGCGTGCCGGACGCCTTCGTCACTGTCGAGACCCGCCGCATGGGCGGCGGCTTCGGCGGCAAGGAGAGTCAGGCCTGCACCTGGGCGGCGATGGCGGCCGTCGCCGCGAAACTGACCGGCCGGCCGTGCAAGGTCCGGCTCGACCGCGACGATGATTTCGCGCTGACCGGCAAGCGGCACGATTTCCGCGCCGATTGGCGGGTCGGCTACGACGACCATGGCGTCGTCGCCGGCTACGACGTGATGCTGAACGCGCGCTGCGGCTGCTCGGCCGACCTGTCGCCCGGCGTCGTCGACCGCGCGATGTTCCACGCCGGCAACGGCTACTGGCTGCCGGACGTCGCCATCGGCACGCGGCGGCTGAAGACCAACACGGTGTCGAACACCGCCTTCCGCGGCTTCGGCGGGCCGCAGGGCATGATCGCGATCGAGCGCGTCATGGACGCGATCGCACGCGAGCGCGGGATCGATCCGCTCGACGTCTGCAAGGCGAACCTGCTCCGCGCCGGTCTCGACCGCACGCCCTACGGGCAGGCCGCCGAGGATTTCGAGACGCAGCCGGCGATGATCGAGGAGCTCGAGCGAACCAGCGACTATCGCGCCCGCCGCGCCCGCATCGCCGCCTTCAACGCGACGAGCCCTTATATCAAGCGCGGGATCGCGCTGACGCCGGTGATGTTCGGCATCTCGTTCACCCTGATCCCGATGAACCAGGCCGGCGCGCTCGTCCACGTCTATTCCGACGGCTCGATCCATCTCAATCACGGCGGCACCGAGATGGGGCAGGGCCTGTTCACCAAGGTCGCCCAGATCGTCGCCGAAGAATTCGGCGTGCCGATCCATTTCGTCCGCATCACCGCGACCAACACGGCCAAGGTCGCCAACGCCTCGCCGACCGCCGCCTCCTCGGGCACGGACCTCAACGGCATGGCGGCGAAGATCGCGGCGGGCGAGATCAAGGGCCGCATGGCGGCCTACGCCGCCGAGCTGTGGGGCGTACCGACGGAAACCGTTGAGTTTCGCGACGCCTGCGCGGTCTCGGGCAATCATTCGATGGAGTTTTCCGCGCTCGCCAAGGCCTGCCGCCACGCGCGGGTGCAGCTCTCCCACGCCGGCCATTACAAGACGCCGGAAATCCATTGGGACCGCGCCAAGGCGACCGGTCGGCCGTTCTACTATTTCGCCTATGGCGCGGCCTGCTCGGAGGTCGCGATCGATACGCTGACCGGCGAGATGCGCGTCTTGCGCGCTGATCTCCTGCACGACGTCGGCGCCTCGATCAATCCGGCGCTCGACATCGGGCAAGTCGAGGGCGGCTTCATCCAGGGCATGGGCTGGCTGACGACGGAGGAACTCGTCCACGATTCCAAGGGAAGGCTGACCACCCATGCGCCCGCGACCTACAAGATCCCGGTCGCCTCCGACGTTCCGCCGGTCTTCAACACGAAACTCCACACACGCGCCAACCCGACGCCCAGCATCTACCGCTCGAAGGCGGTCGGCGAGCCGCCGCTCATGCTCGCGATCTCTGTTTATTCGGCCATTCTCGACGCCGTGCACGCGACGAACCCGAGAGGCCACCCCCGGCTCGAGGCGCCCTGCACGCCTGAATCGATTCTCAACGCGATCGCCTCGCTCGACGGGGCGCGCTGAGGGCGTGATGCAGGCCTTCCGACGCCTCCTCGAAGCGATCGAAGCCGAAGGGTCGGCGGCGCTGGTGACGCTTGCGCGGGTTCAGGGCTCGAGCCCGCGCGAGGCCGGGGCGCGCATGGTGGTCCGGCCGTCCGGCGGCTTTCACGGCACGATCGGCGGCGGCGCGCTCGAATGGGTCGCGCTCGAGGCGGCGCTCACGGCGCTCAAGGCCGGGCGTGGCCAGGCGGCGAGGCGGTCTCTCGCGCTCGGCCCCGAGCTTGCGCAGTGCTGCGGCGGCCGGGTCGACTGGCGCATCGAGGTCTTCGACCGGCAGGACGCCGCCGACATTGGCTTGCTGGCGGCGGCTGAAACCGAGGGCGTGAAGACCGTGACCGCCCGCGTCGGCGGCGACGGTCGGGTCGAGCGCAGGATCGATCGCGACCGTCCCGGAGGGCGCCTGACCGAGAGCCTCCCCGACGGGCGGGAATGGACCGAGCCGCTCGGCGAAAGCGCCGGCGCTGTCTATCTGTTCGGGGCAGGGCACGTAGGGCGCGCGGTGGCGCTCGCGCTCGCGCCTCTGCCCTTCGTCGTGCGCTGGATCGACTCGCGCCGCGACGCCTTTCCGGCGCGCGCCCCGGCCAATGTTGCGCTGTTTCACGCCCCCGAGCCAGCCGCACAGCTCGCCGAGGCGCCGGAGGGCGCGCTGATCGTGGTGATGACCCACTCGCACGCGATCGACCTCGACATCGTCGCGGCGGCGCTCAAGGCCGAGCGGTTCGGCTACGTCGGCCTGATCGGCTCCGCGACCAAGCGCGCCCGCTTCCTGCGCCAGATGCGCGACGCGGGCCTTACCGATTCGATGCTCGCCAACCTCGTCTGCCCGATCGGCGTTCCCGGCATCGAAGGCAAAGACCCCGCCGTTATCGCCGCCTCGACCGCGGCGCAGCTTCTGATGGTGTCGGAGCGGACGTCGGCGAACAGGGCGGTATAGAGCCGGTGGACAGGAACGGCGCCGATGATCGGCAAACGCGCTTTACATGATGTCTTCAGGTTAAACCGGCCATCCGCAGGGTGCCAAAGCGTCCGGCTGTCGACGGGCGACGGCGACGATTGCACCCAGGGAGGCCAAAAGAGCCGGTCGCCTGGATGCCGTCGGCGCGAGAGATTTGGATTTCCTCGCGCGTCCGCGGAGCGCGGCGCAGTCGGGCGCCATTCGGCGCGTATTCGGCGCGCGTTCGGCATGCGCTCGGCATGCGTTCGACGCGCGTTCAGCGCTGGATTTGACTCTCTTATTCACCCGTGAATCGTGATCTTTCAACACGTTACACTCGAGTTTGCGAAAAAATCCTTTCGCGCGAATTTTCTTCGTCATGCGGCCCATCGCTGGGCAAACGGCCGCGTCCCGTTTAAGGACGGCGTCGATCCGCGTGCGCTTCATCTGAAACTCGCACGAAGGAATCATACCGGTGTTTCTGTTTTTCTGCAACCAAAAGTCGCATCATCGCCTTTCACGCGAGTGCAGGGCGCCGGCGCTTTTCTCCGCCCAAAACAAGGGACCGTCGAGCGCCAAGCTTGCTCCGGCTCCCGGATCACTTTGACGCTCGCGAGGACTGGGGCGCGAGGCGGCGTGACCCCGGCCAGGATCAAGGCCAAAACCGGCGGGTCCGGGCGGCGCTGGCGATGACCTCGTCGCGACCCGCGAAGGCCGGAGCAATGGTCGAAGGCCCGGGTGAGGGTTTGACCGTCGCGACCCCATTTCATCGTGCTTTAGCGGCGATTGAACCGACCGTTAGGCTGTCTCTTCAGCGTCGATCGACTCGTTCGGCGCCGTCCCGCCCCTTAAGCGTACAGGCGCCGAAGAAGGGTCGGCGCCTGAAATCAAGAGTCGTTGCTTCCTCGATGCGTTGTTCTCGACGCGCGGTTATTATGGCGGACCACAAAGGGTCACGTATTCCGGCTGATATTCTCCGTTTGTGAATTTGGTCAACCGGCAACCCGAGCCTTGGGGGACGCCCGAGCCTTGAGGGACGGTCGCTGTCGCTTCACTCGGTATGACCGTTAGCGCCTCGGACGCGCTTCGCGGCAAGGCCCCTCTCAGAGCCCGACTCGAAATTCAAACGGCTTCGTTTTTCCGCGCAATCCTTCGCATAAGGAGGAAAGCGAGGGCCAATTGGAGCCATGCGAGTGAGGATTCGATTGTCGCCTCGAAATCCTTTGACA
>NZ_JBKQOT010000421.1:0-19215 GCF_052145395.1 Roseiarcus sp. | reverse complement strand
ATCCGAACCAGGCCGCGCTGATCGCGAACTCATTCCTGGCGGCGACGATTGACTCCTCGATCGCAATGAAGGCGGCTGCCGGCGAACAGACGGCGCAGTGGTTCACGCCGCAACTGGACGAACTGCGGAAGGAGCTTCAGGCCGCGCGAGCCGCGCTCGAGCAGTTTCAGACGCGGACAAACATTGTTGCGCCGACCATCGGGGGAGATTCGGAGACGACGGCGCTCGGCGCCGTCGCGCAGGATCTGGCCAACAACCGCGCCCTGCTGACGTCGCTCCTGAGCCGGCTCCTATCCGGCTCGATGGATCTGGCCAACGATCCGACAGATCCGGACCTGCAGCTGATCAATACGCTCAAAGAAAAGGTCTCCAGCGCACAGGCCGAGATCGAGGGCGTCAAGAACACGCTCGGCGTCAACAACCCGAAAATGGTTTCGGCGTCGGCGAACCTGACCCAGTTGCGCAAGCAACTCGCCGACGCCACGGAAAAGGCGAGAGAGCATTTAAAGGAGAAGATCGCGACCACGCAGAGCCAGATCGCGTCACTTGAGGTTGCTCAGGCGGAGGCCCAGAAGAATCTGATCGCGGTGCAGGCCCAGCGCGACCGTCTTGGCGATCTGCAACGCGACGTCGCCTTCAAGTCCGACGAATTGAACGCGCGCGAGCGGGCTGCGGCGACGGCGAAGCTTCAGAGCAAGCTGACCTTCGCCGACATCGCGGTGCTCGACAAGGCCTCAGCGCCCATCAACCCAGCGTTTCCCAAGCCGATGATCGTCATACCCGGGGCAATCGCCGGCGGGCTGGCGCTCGGGATGATCCTCGCGCTCATCGCCGAGGCGACGGACCGCCGCATTCGCTGCCCGGGTGATTTCGGAACGGCGACGTCGGCGCCGATGCTTGGCGTGATCGAGGCCTCGACGCGCGGTAGGCGACGTCTCGGCGGAGGCCGTCGCGGGGCCGTTTTGGCGCCCGCGAGCTGATCCTCGGGCGGATCGGATCGCGAACGCCGCCGGCCGGGCGCCGGCGCGTGGCTCCGGGTCCCGCATGCGCCGGGCCCCGAGGGGGAACGCATGGATCGGACAGGAACGGTCTCGCGGCCCCTGGGCCGCCCGTCGAACTCAGTTCGCCAGGCTGAACGCGCAGCGACGAGGGATAGACCGGCGTCGAGCGCCCCGGCGCGTCCTCACAGGCTGAGACGAAGCGACGCACGGGTGTGGGGCGAGCCACGCTCTGGAGGGCGATGGAAAGCTCATGCCCGCCCCTATATGAATGATCGGGTTCGATGACGGCCGCCGAAACCGCCGAAAGCGGGTCGGCGGCGTATGATAAGGAGATCGCCCGATGTGCGGCGTTTGCGGGTGCGGTCAGGCGGCGGTCGTTGTCGAAAAGGGGCAGGCCTGCGACGCCGGTCGCGAGCAGGGCGACTTGCACGATCACGGCGACGGCGCGGGCCCGCACGTCCACCCGCAAGCGCGTCACGATCATGATCCTTCGGGCCGCGGCCTTAACTATGACCGCGCGCACGACGGGACCGACGCGCCCGGCGCAAACGCCGAGCGGATGATCAAGATCGAGCAGGACATTCTGGCGAAGAACGACGCCTTCGCCCGCGAGAACCGCCGCACGTTCTCGGCCCGGCGGCTGTTCACCCTGAATGTCGTCTCGAGCCCCGGTTCGGGGAAGACGAGCCTGCTCGTCAAGGCGATCGAGGCGCTCAAGGGCCGTCTCAAGGTCGCGGTGATCGAAGGCGATCAGCAGACGTCGAACGACGCGGAGCGCATCCGGGCTACCGGCGCGCCGGCGATCCAGATCAACACCGGCAAGGGCTGCCACCTCGATGCGCACATGGTCGGCCACGCCATCGAGACGCTCCGTCCAGAGGACGGCTCGGCCCTGTTCATTGAGAATGTCGGCAACCTCGTCTGCCCGGCCGCCTTCGACCTCGGCGAGGCGCGGCGCGTCGTCGTCCTCTCGGTCACGGAGGGCGAAGACAAGCCGCTCAAATATCCGGACATGTTCGCCTCGGCCGACCTGATGCTGCTCAACAAGGCCGATCTTTTGCCCCATCTCGACTTCGACGTCGGCCTGTGTCTCGCCAACGCGCTCAGGATCAATCCGAACCTGCAGACGCTCACGGTCTCGGCGCGGACGGGCGAAGGCGTCGCGGCTTTCGTGGCCTGGATCGAGGCGAACGCCGCTCGCCACGCCGCCGCCATGGCGAAGGCCTGAGCCTCGTGGCGGCGCCGGCGCGACGAGCGAGCGGCCGGCGCCTTCGTCTGCGCGTGCGCGGGGCCGTGCAGGGCGTCGGCTTCCGGCCTTTCGCCTATGGCCTTGCGGCGCGGCTTTCCCTCAGCGGCTTCGTACGCAACGACGGCGAGGGGGTGCTGATCGAGGTCGAAGGGCGGTCTCCCGAGACGTTCCTGGCCGAACTCAACACGGCCCCGCCGCCGCTCGCCCGCATCGATGCGATCGAGGTCGCCGCGATCGCCCCCGTGGGCGGCGCCGGCTTCGCTATCGATGCGACCCGCCAGGGTCGATCGACCACGCGCATCGGCGCGGACGCCGCGGTCTGCGAGGACTGTCTCGAGGAACTCTTCGATCCGGCGAGCCGCTTCTTCGGCTATCCACTGATCAACTGCACCCATTGCGGGCCGCGCTACACGCTGACTCGCGCCCTGCCTTACGACCGGGCGCAGACCTCGATGGCGCCCTTCCCGATGTGCCCGGATTGCGCGCGCGACTACGCCGATCCGGCGAACCGGCGTTTCCACGCCGAACCGATCGCCTGCCCGCGCTGCGGCCCGAAGCTCAACCAGCCGATCGCCGAGGTCGCCGAAGCCCTGCGGGAAGGCCGCATCGTCGCGCTGAAGGGACTCGGCGGCTTTCACCTTCTGTGCGACGCGTGCGACGAGGACGTGGTGGCGACGCTGCGCCGGCGCAAGGCGCGCGACTTGAAGCCTTTCGCGGTGATGGTCGCGAATCTCGCCAGCGCCGAACGTCTGGCGGAGATCGGGCCGGCCGAACGCGCGGCGCTATCGCATCGATCGCGGCCGATTGTGCTGGCGCGGAGCCGCGGACGTCTCGCGCCGAGCGTCGCCCCGAACCTGCGCGACCTCGGCGTCATGCTCGCCTATACCCCGCTGCATTGGCTCATTCTGCACGCCCTCGCCGGATCGCCCGGCTTCCGGTCGTGGCGCGACGCGCCGAACGACGTCGCGCTCATCGCGACCAGCGCCAATCTCGGCGGCGAGCCGCTCGTGGCGACCGACGAGGACGCGGAGACGCGGCTCGCCGGCGTCGCCGATCTCATCGTGACGCACGAGCGGGCGATCGTGGTCAGGGCCGACGATTCGGTCGTGCGCGTTCTCGACGGCGCGCCCGCCTATCTGAGGCGCGCGCGCGGTTTCGCACCCGATCCGATCGACCTCGGCGAGGATGGCCCATGCGTCATCGCCGCCGGCGCAGATCTCAAGAACACCATCACCGTCACCCGCGGCCGCGAGGCCTTCGTCTCGCAGCACATCGGCGATCTCGACGATCGCGAGACGATCCGGTTCCGTGAAGAGACCATCCGGCACCTGATCTCGATCCTCGACGTTCAGCCGGAATGCGCGGTCTCAGACCTTCATCCCGATTTCGTTTCGACCCGCTCCGCGGAGGCTTCGGGCCTGCCGGTCGTCGCGGTCCAGCATCATGTCGCCCATGTCGCCGCGGTCGCGGCGGAAAAACGCTGGAGCGGGCCGGTCCTCGGCGTCGCGCTCGACGGGCAGGGCTTCGGTGCGGACGGCGCGCCCTGGGGCGGCGAGCTCATCGTCCTCGACGGCGCGCGCTGGGAGCGAGCCGGCTCGCTCGAACCGCTCACCCTGCCGGGCGGCGACAAGGCGGCGCGCGAACCCTGGCGCATGGGGGTGGCGATGCTTGATCGGCTCGGGCGGCTCGACGACGCCGGACGCCTGTTTTCCGCCTCGCCCAGCGCCCTGCGGCTCGCCGAGGCGCTCAGGCGCGGCGCGCGCTTCGCCCGGACGACCAGCCTCGGCCGACTGTTCGACGCCGCGGCGGCCCTCGCCGGCGTTTGCCTCGTCCAGCATTACGAGGGACAGGCGGCGATGGAGCTGGAGGCGCTGGTCGATACCCCGCGCGTCGTCTTAGGAGGCTGGTCCATCGCCGAGGGGCGCCTTGACCTCGCCCCGATGATGGCGTCGATGCTCGACGAACGGCTCGCGGGACGCGAGGCGGCCGAGGCGTTCCACGGAACGCTGATCGCTGCGCTCGCCGAGTGGATCGTCGCGGAGGCTGGACGGCGCTGCCTTCAGCGCGTGGCGCTCGGCGGCGGCTGCCTGATGAACCGCGTGCTGGCCGACGGCCTTGTCGCGCGCTTGCGCGCGGAGGGCCTCGACCCGGCGCTGCCGCGGGAGGTCCCCGCCAACGACGGCGGCGTTTCGTTCGGACAGGCCGCGTTTGCGCGCTCCCTCGCGCGCGCCGGCGGCTCATGGGAGGAATGACGATGTGCCTGGCGATCCCCGTTGAAGTGCGCGAAGTGCTGCCGGACGACATGGCCAAAATCAGTCTCGATGGCGTGATCAAGGTCATCTCGACGGCGCTGATCGAGGACGTCAAGGTCGGCGACTACGTGGTGCTGCATGTGGGCTACGCGCTCGCCAAGATCGATCCGGAAGAAGCGCAAAAGACGCTCGAACTCCTGAACGCCGTGGGAATCGGCGCGTGAAGGGAGCGCGCCCATGAAATACGTCGACGAATACCGCGACGGCGCGCTCGCCCGCTCGATCGCGGCCGGGATCGCACGCGAGGCGAACCCCAATCGGACCTATCGCCTGATGGAGTTCTGCGGCGGCCATACGCACGCCATTTCCCGCTACGGGCTCGAAGACCTCCTGCCGGTGAACGTGCGGCTGATCCATGGGCCGGGCTGTCCGGTCTGCGTCCTGCCGATGGCGCGGGTCGACATGGCGATCGCGTGCTCGCGGCTGCCGGAGGTGACGCTCGCCGCCTACGGCGACCTGATGCGGGTGCCCGGCTCGGGTGGTTCGAGCCTTCTAAAGGCAAAGGCGGAAGGCGCCGACATCCGCATGGTCTATTCGACGCTGGACGCGATCCGCATCGCCGAGGCGGAGCCCGGCCGGGAGGTCGTCTTTTTCGCCATTGGCTTCGAGACGACGATGCCGCCGACCGCGCTCGCCATCCGGTCGGCTGAGAAGAAAGGCCTCAAGAACTTCTCCATCCTCTGCAACCACGTGATGACGCCGCCGGCGATGCGCGCGATCCTCGACGGCGCCAGCGAAGGCGACGCAACGCCCGTCCTGATCGAGGGCTTCATCGGGCCGGCGCATGTCAGCACTGTGATCGGCACGCATCCTTATGAGCCTTTCGCCCGCGACGACCGCAAGCCGGTCGTGATCGCCGGCTTCGAGCCGCTCGACGTGGCGCAGGCGATCCTCATGCTGGTCCGGCAGATCAACGAAGGCCGCGCCGAGGTGGAGAACCAGTACATTCGCGCCGTGACGCCCTCGGGCAACCTCAAGGCTCAGGCGGAGGTCGCCGCCGTGTTCGAGACGCGAGAGTCGTTCGAGTGGCGCGGGCTCGGCTTCTTGCCGAGGAGCGCGCTGAAGCTCAGGCCCGAGTTCGCGGCTTATGACGCCGAGCTGCGCTTCGGCCTCGCCGAGGCGCTGGCGAAGGACAACCCCGCCTGCGAGTGCGGCACAATTCTGCGCGGCGCGAAGGCGCCGCGCGCCTGCAAGCTGTTCGGGACGGTCTGCACGCCCGACACGCCGATGGGCTCCTGCATGGTTTCGCCGGAGGGCGCCTGCGCGGCGCACTGGACCTACGGCCGGTTCCGCGAGAGGGCGCGGGCCGACCGGCGGAAGGAAGTCGCGTGAATCCGGAGAAGCCCGTCCGGCGCAAGCTCGATTTGAAGCACGGCCGGGTCGATCTGTCGCACGGCGCCGGCGGCCGGGCGATGGGGCAGCTCATCGAGGACATCTTTCTTGCCGCGTTCGACAACGCCTGGCTCCGCGCCGGCAACGATCAGGCCGCCTTCGACGTCGCGGCCGGGCGCATGGTCATGACGACCGACGCCTATGTCGTCTCCCCGATTTTTTTCCCCGGCGGCGATATCGGCGCGCTGGCGGTCAACGGCACGATCAACGACATTGCGATGGCGGGCGCGCGCCCGCTCTATCTGTCGGCGAGCTTCATCATCGAGGAGGGGTTTCCACTCGCCGACCTCAAACGGGTCGCAACCAGCATGGGCGAGGCTTCGCGGGCGGCGGGCGTTCCGATCGTCACCGGCGACACCAAAGTCGTCGAGCGCGGCAAGGCGGACAAGGTGTTCGTGTCGACCGCGGGCGTCGGCGTCGCCCCGTCGGGGCTCGTCCTCACGAGCGACGCCGCCCGGCCGGGCGACGTCGCGATCGTCTCGGGAACGATCGGGGACCACGGCGTGGCCGTCATGTCGAAGCGGGAAAATCTCGAATTCGAGACGGAGATTTTGTCGGACACGGCCGCCCTGCATGGTCTCGTCGCGGACATGATGGCGGCGGCCGGGCCCGGCCTGCGCGTCATGCGCGATCCGACCCGCGGCGGCCTCGCGGCGACGCTCAACGAGCTCGCCCATCAGTCCGGCGTCGGTTTTTCCATCGAGGAAGACGCGATCCCGGTGCGCGCCGAGGTCGTCGCGGCCTGCGAGTTCCTGGGCCTCGACCCGCTGAACGTGGCCAACGAAGGCAAGCTCGTCGCGATCGTCGCGCCGGAATACGCGGGAGTCCTGCTCGCCGCGATGAAAGCGCACCCGCTCGGCGCGCAATCGTCGGTGATCGGCCGGGCGGTGGAGGACGCCAATCGCTTCGTGGAAATGCGCACCGCCTTCGGCGGGGGGCGGATCGTCGACTGGCTTGCTGGCGAGCAACTTCCCAGAATCTGCTGACTTTCGGGACCTTACCCCATTTTCGGAAGGGCGCGCCGCCGGCTGATCGGGCGGCGCGGCGCGCGTCCCCCCCTTCTGCGGCTCAGTCCTTCTTCTGCTCTTCGCCGGGCTTCTCGACGGTCGGCGTCTCGGCGGGGGAGGCTTCGCCGCCTGCGGCCGGCGCGGCCGGTGTCGCGGTCGCCATGATGCGCGCGTAGTCGCCCTCGAATTTTGTCGCGGCCAGCGCGGCCTTCGACGCATCCTCGCCGGTCCTCTTCGCGATCTCGTTCGCCAACTCCCGCTTGCCGAGATTCTGGGCGTCGTCGCCGGTCAGCGGTTTGTCCTCGACCGAAGTCACTTTGAAGAAGCTCGCATTGTTTCGCGAGCGAATGAAAAAGACGTCGTCGGGCTTTCTGGCTTGCAGCGCACCCAGCATCTGGGCGGGCATCGTTGCGCTGTCCAGGGCGCCGGGGCCGCGACTGTACTTCATGCCAAGCTCATTCAGCTTCGCTTCGACCTGATCGATTGTCTTGAAGTCCTTGGTGGCGGCGGAAAGCGCCTCCATGTCTTTGACCGGCGGGAACGAAACCTGCTCGATGTTGTAGACTTGGCGCTTGCCGAACTGGTCGGGGTGCCCCTGGATGTAGTTGTCGATCTCGTTCTTCGCGATGCCGGTGACCTTCGTGCCGAGATCGCGCTGGACGTAAGCGCCGGCCAGGATCTGCTCCCGGGACCGCAACAGGTCGAGGTGCACGGTCGGCTCGCGGTCGAGTTTGGCGGCGATCGCCTGCTGGACGAGATACTTTCTCTCAACGATGCGGCTCAAAATGGCCTTGATCACATCGTCGCTGCGCTTGTCCGCAGGAACGTTGGCGAGACGGAACTCGTTGTCCAGTTCCTGCTGCGTAATATCGTCAGGACCCACGTGGGCGATGACCTGTCCGACGACCGCCGAGGACTCCTCCTTCTTCCCGCATCCGGAGAGCGCGACCGCGCCAATCAAGGCCAAGGCCACGGCGGCGATCCGCCACCCCCCATGCGTAAGTCGCGAAACCTGCAACAAGGCTCTTCTCCCAAGTTGATGCGACCGCGTGCTTTTCGCACGAGCGGCCGGCCCGAACGGAAAACCTCAAGCGTCGTTCGAGCGTCGTCCTCGAACTCCGCCATCATGGCGATTTTACGCGATAGCCCCTCGCCCGCCTCAGCGCGGCGTCAGAATTCCGCTCATCGCGGACCTTTCCGCGCGAACGCTATAAGGCGGTTCGGCCCGTTTTGCTAATCGCAGAATCTTTGAGCGAATGAAAATCCGTCGGCCCCTCCGCCCGCTTCGCCTCGCCCCATTAACAGGGCAGGGCGGCTTTATGAAATCCTTACATCCGCCGACGCCAATCGCGATCGAAAACTTACTCCCACGCCGGTACGAGGCCGCTTATCAGGGAGGCGGTCATGCTCGATGTCGTATTTGTCGTGCTCGGATTCGCGCTCATCGGACTGATGGGCCTCTACGCCGCGGGCTTGCGGCAGCTTTAGGAGCGACACGATGACCGAACCGATCATCGGGCTGGCGGTGGCCGTCCTGCTGGGCTTGTACCTGCTTTACACTCTGATCCGCCCCGAAAAATCTCGCGATGTCGCTTGCCGGCTGGTCGCAAATCGTACTGGCGCTCGCCCTCGTTGTGGCGTGCTCCGTGCCGCTCAGCGCATACGTCGCTCGGATTTTCGCGGGCGAGAAGACTCTCCTCAGCCCTGTCCTCGCGCCAGTCGAGCGGGGATTCTATCGGCTCGCCGGCGTCGATCCGAGCCGCGAGCAGGACTGGTTCGGCTATACCCTTGCGATGGTGGTCTTCTCGATCGCAGGGTTCCTGTCGCTCTACGCGCTCCAGAGGCTGCAGAACGTCCTGCCCCTGAACCCGAGAGGCTTCGACGCGGTCGCGCCGGACCTTGCCTTCAACACCTCGACCAGCTTCATCACCAACACGAACTGGCAGAACTACGCCGGCGAGACGACGATGAGCCATCTGACCCAGATGCTCGGCCTCACCGTGCACAACTTCCTCTCCGCCGCCACGGGTTTGGCGATGGCGTTCGCGCTCGCGCGCGGGTTCGTGCGGTCCTCGGCGCAGACGGTCGGCAACTTCTGGGTCGACGTCACGAGGATCACCCTTTACATCCTCTTGCCGATTTCTCTCGTGCTCGCCTTCGCCCTCGTGGCGCTCGGCGTCCCGCAGACGCTTCAGGGCGCAATCGACGCGACCACGCTCGAAGGCGCGAAGCAGACGATCTCGATCGGGCCGGTCGCGAGCCAGGAGATCATCAAGGAGCTCGGCACCAACGGCGGCGGCTTCTTCAACGTCAATTCGGCGCATCCGTTCGAGAACCCCAACGCCTGGACGAATCTCATCGAGATCTGGGCGATTTTGATCGTTCCCACGGCGTCCGTGCTCGCCTTCGGCCGCATCGTCGGCAACTTCCGCCAGGGCCGTGCGATCCTCGCGGCGATGGCCGTGTTCCTCGTGCTCGGGATCGCGGTCGTCTATTGGGCCGAGGGCGCCGGCAACCCGATCGTGACCTCTCTCGGCGTCGATCCCTCGCTCGGCAATTTCGAGGGCAAGGAAGTCCGTTTCGGCCAGGCGGCGTCGGCGCTGTTCACGTCGGCGACGAGCGGCACCAGTACCGGCGCGGTCAACTCCATGTTCGACTCTTTCACGCCGCTCGGCGGTCTCGTGCCGATGTTCAACCTGCTCGCCGGCTGCATCTGGCCGGGCGGCGTCGGCTCGGGGCTCTACGGCTTCCTTGTCGTCGCCATTATCGCCGTGTTCGTCGCGGGTCTCATGGTCGGCCGCACGCCGGAATATCTCGGCAAGAAGATCGAGGTCCGCGAGATGAAGCTCGCGATGCTGGCGGTGCTCGTCTATCCGCTGGTCGTTCTCGGATTCGCCGGAGCGTCGGTGCTGCTGCAGACCGCGCTCGACAGCCTCGGCAACACCGGCCCGCACGGCCTTTCCGAGATTCTCTACGCCTACGCCTCGACCAACGCCAACAACGGCTCGGCCTTCGCCGGCCTGAACGGAAACACACTCTGGTTCAACACGACGCTCGGCCTCGCCATGCTGCTCGGGCGCTTCGCCTATGTGATCCCTGTGCTGGCGCTCGCAGGCTCGCTCGCAGCGAAGAAGAAGATCCCGGCCTCGGCCGGCACCTTCCCGACCGACGGCCCGTTGTTCGTCGGCCTGCTCGTCGGCGTCATCGTCATTCTCTACCTGCTGCAGTATTTCCCGGCCCTGTCGCTCGGGCCCGTCGTCGAGCACTATCTGATGCTCGCCGGCAAGACGTACTGACCGGAAAGGCGTGGGTCCCCATGTCGTCGCATAAACCTCAACCGCAGAGCTTGTTGGACACGCGGATCATCAGCGCCGCGGCGATCGACGCCGTGCGCAAGCTCGATCCGCGGGCTCTCGCCAAAAATCCCGTCATCTTCGTGACCGAGGTCGTGTCCGCGGTCGTCACGGTCCTCTTCGTGCGCGATCTCTTCACCCACGACGGGCAGGCCTGGTTCTCCGGGCAGATCGCGGCCTGGCTGTGGTTCACGGTCCTGTTCGCCAATTTCGCGGAGGCGGTGGCCGAGGGGCGCGGCAAGGCGCAGGCGGACACGCTGCGCAAGACGCGCACCGACACCCCGGCCAAGCGCTACGCCGACCCCGGCAGTCTCGGCGGCCCCCTTCAGGTTGTGAACGCGCAGGACCTCAAGCTCCACGATGTGGTCCTGGTCGAAGCTGGCGAGATCATTCCCGGCGACGGCGAGATCCTCGAGGGCGTCGCCTCGGTCAACGAATCGGCGATCACTGGCGAATCCGCGCCGGTGATCCGCGAGGCCGGCGGCGACCGGTCGGCGGTGACGGGCGGCACGACGGTGCTGTCCGACTACATTAAGGTGAAGATTACCGCGGCGCCGGGCTCGACCTTCATCGACCGCATGATCGCCCTCGTCGAAGGCGCGGAGCGGCAGAAGACGCCGAACGAGCTGGCGTTGTCGATCCTCCTCTCCGGGCTGACCCTGATCTTCCTGATCGTCTGCGTGACGCTCTGGCCGATCGCCAAATATTCCGGGACGGAGCTGTCGGCGACCGTTCTGATCGCGCTCTTGGTCTGCCTCATTCCGACCACCATCGGCGGCCTTCTGTCCGCCATCGGCATCGCCGGCATGGACCGGCTGATCCGCTTCAACGTGATCGCCACGTCGGGACGCGCCGTCGAGGCGGCGGGCGACGTCGACACGCTGCTGCTCGACAAGACGGGCACGATCACCTTCGGCAACCGCATGGCGACCGAGTTCTTGCCGGTTGCCGGCGTCCAGACCGACGCCCTCGCCGAAGCCGCGCTGGCGTCCAGCCTCGCTGACGAGACGCCGGAAGGCCGCTCGATCGTGGCGCTCGCCAAGGGCGAATACGGCCTGCCGGATCCCGACCTCGATCCCGCGGAAACCAAAGTCGTGCCCTTCGCCGCCCAGACCCGAATTTCGGGCGTCGACGTCGGAACCCGCTCGATCCGCAAGGGCGCGATCGATTCGATCCTGCGCTATGTGAAGACGGCGATCGAGAAGACTCCGCCCGAGTTCCGCCAGGCGGTGGAACGGGTCGCGATGTCGGGCGGCACGCCGCTCGCGGTGGCCGACGGCGGCAGGCTGCTCGGCGTCATCCATCTCAAGGACATCGTGAAGCCCGGCATCAAGGAGCGCTTCGCCGCGCTGCGCAACATGGGGATCCGCACCGTCATGGTGACCGGCGACAACCCCGTCACCGCCGCAGCGATCGCTTCGGAGGCGGGCGTCGACGACTTCCTCGCCGAGGCGACGCCCGAGGACAAGCTCAGCTACATCCGCCAGGAGCAGTTCGGCGGCCGGCTCATAGCCATGTGCGGCGACGGCACCAACGACGCCCCCGCGCTGGCGCAGGCGGACGTCGGCGTCGCCATGCAGACCGGCACTCAGGCGGCGCGCGAGGCCGGCAACATGGTCGATCTCGACTCCAATCCGACCAAGCTCATCGAGATCGTCGAGATCGGCAAGCAGCTTTTGATGACCCGCGGCTCGCTGACGACCTTCTCCATCGCCAACGACGTCGCCAAATACTTCGCCATTTTGCCGGCGCTGTTCCTGGCGACCTATCCCGAGCTCGGCGCCTTGAACGTGATGCGGCTCGCCTCGCCCCAGTCGGCGATCCTGTCGGCGGTCATCTTCAATGCGCTCATCATCATCGCGCTGATTCCGCTGGCGCTGAAGGGCGTCGCCTACCGTCCGGTGGGCGCCGCCGCGCTGCTCCGGCGCAACCTGCTGGTCTATGGCCTCGGCGGGCTGATCCTGCCGTTCATCGGCATCAAGGCGATCGACCTGATCGTCGCCCTCATGCATCTGGCCTGAAAGGGGACGACCCCATGCTTCAACACATCCGTCCCGCGGTCGTGCTGCTCGTCCTGTTCTCGGCGCTGACCGGACTCGTCTATCCGCTCGTCGTCACCGGGGTCGCGCAGTTCGCGCTCCCGCGCCAGGCGAACGGCAGCCTGATCGAGAAAAACGGCGTCGTCGTCGGCTCGGCCCTGATCGGTCAGAACTTCAAGACCGACCGTTACTTCCACCCGCGACCCTCGGCCACGACCGACACGGACCCGAACGACTCGACCAAGACGATCGACGCCCCGTACAACGCCGCCAATTCGAGCGGCTCCAATCTCGGGCCGACGTCGCAGAAGCTGATCGACCGGGTCAAGGCTTCCGTCGAGGCGTGGCGGGCGAAAGCTGGCTCGGGGCCGGTCCCCGCCGACGCCGTCACCACGTCGGCCTCGGGGCTCGATCCCGACATTTCTCCTCAGAACGCCCTCGCCCAGGTTCCCGCCGTGGCGAAGGCGCGCGGCCTCGACGAAGCCAATGTGCGCGCCCTGGTGGAGACGTCGATCGAGCGGCCGGCATTCGGCTGGATCGGCGAGCCGCATGTCAACGTTTTGCAGCTGAATCTTGCGCTGGATGAGCTAAAGTCGTCCTAAACGAACTGCGGTCCCATATGGCGCAATCCAGCCGACCCGACGACGGACGTCCGGACCCGGACGCGCTCCTGGCGGCGTTCCGACGGGAGACGTCGGGCCGGCTGAAGGTGTTTCTCGGCGCCGCGCCGGGGGTCGGCAAGACCTTCGCGATGCTCTTGGGCGCGCGGCGGGTGAAGGAGGAGGGGGTCGACGTCGTCGTCGGCCTCGTCGAGACGCATGGGCGGGCCGAGACCGGCGCCCTGCTCGAAGGCCTCGAGGTGCTGCCGCGCCGCATCGTCGATTATCGCGGCCGCGCCATCGCCGAATTCGACATCGACGCGGCGCTCGAGCGCAAGCCGAAGCTGATCGTCGTCGACGAACTCGCCCACACCAACGCGCCGGAAAGCCGTCATCCCAAGCGCTGGCAGGACGTGCAGGAGCTGATCGCGGCCGGCATCGACGTCTGGACCGCGCTCAACATCCAGCACCTCGAAAGCCTCGCCGACATCGTTTCGCGCATCACCGGCGTCACCGTGCGCGAGACGGTGCCGGATCGGGTGCTGCAGGAAGCCACCGACGTCGTTCTCGTCGACATCACGCCCGACGAGCTCATCCAGCGCCTTAACGAAGGCAAGGTCTATGTGCCCGAGACGGCGCGGCGGGCGATCCAGAACTTCTTCACCGCGGGCAATCTGACCGCCTTGCGCGAGCTCGCCTTGCGGCGCACCGCGGACCGGGTCGACGACCAGATGGTCGACTACCTGCGGCAGAAGGCGATCGAGGGTCCGTGGGGCAGCTCCGAGCGCCTGCTCGCCTGCGTCGGCGCGGCCGAGTGGTCCGAAAGGGTCGTCCGGCGCGCGGCGCAGCTCGCAACCTCGCTCAACGCCGCCTGGACGGCGGTCTACATCGAGCCGATCGGCAACGTGAACGACGCCAAGCGCGCCGGCCAGCTCGCCAAGACCTTCAGTCTGGCCGAGCGGCTCGGCGGCGAAACGACCCGGCTCCAGGGGAACGACTTCGCCGAGGAAATCCTGCGGCTCGCGCGACGCGAGAACGTGACCCAGATCGTGCTCGGCCAGTCGCGCGCGGGAACGTTGGCGCGCCTTCTCGGCCGCTCGCTGCCGGACGCCGTCATGCGCCGCTCCGGGTCGATCGAAGTCCATATCGTTCCGCACGAGGAGGCGGAGGCGCGCAAGCCGCTTCTGCCGAAACTGTCGTTCAATCCGAGGGGGCTCGGCGGCGAGGTCGCCATGGCGGTCGGCTCGGTCGCCTGCGCGGTGGCGGTCGGGGAGGCGCTGACGGCGGCGCTGAAGCTGCCGAACCTGTCGATGATCTTTCTCGCCGCGGTGCTGTTCACCGGCATGCGCTACGGCACGCGGGCGGCGGTGATCGCCTCGTGCCTGTCTTTCGTCGCCTTCAATTTCTTCTTTATCCCGCCCCTCTACACCTTCTCTGTCGCCCAGCCCCAGGAATTATTCGCTCTGTTGATCTTCCTGGGCGTATCGGTCCTGACCGGGTCGATGACCGGGCGCGTGCGGGACCAGCGCGAAGGCGTGATCAAGAACGCCGACATCACGCGGTCGCTCTATAACTATTCGCGAAAGCTCTCGGGCGCCTCGAGCGCCGACGACGTGCTCTGGGCGGCGGCGGCGCATCTGCACTCCATGTTCGGCGGCCGAATCGTGCTCTTGGTGGCGGAGGGCGACGAACTCAACCTTCGCGCAGCCTGGCCGCCGGACGCGCAGCTCGACGCGACCGCGATGACCGCCGCCCGCTGGGCGCAGCAGAAAAACGAGGCGGCCGGTTGGGGCACCGGCACGCTGCCGAGGGTCGAGTTCCAGTTTCGCCCGCTCGTCGCCGCGCGGGGGCCGATCGCGGTGTGCGGCTTCGAGCCCCACTCGCCCGACCAGCCGATTTCCGGCGACGACGAGCGGGCGCTCGCCTCGATCCTGGACCAGACGGCGATCGCGCTCGACCGCGTCCTGCTTGCGCGCGAGGCGGTCAAGGCCGCGACGATGCAGGAGAACGAGAAGGTGCGCGACGCGCTGCTCGCCTCCCTCTCCCACGACCTGCGCACGCCGCTCTCTGCGATCGCGGGCGCCGCGACGTCGTTGCGCGCGCTCGGAGACAAGATGAAGCCCGAGGAGCGCACGGAACTCCTTACCTCGATCGAGGACGAGACGGCGCGCCTCTCCCGTTTCGTCTCCAACCTGCTGGACATGTCGCGGATCGAGGCGGGCGGGCTCAAGGTCAACCGCGATCTCGTCGCTGTCGCTGACGTCGTTCAGGGGGCGGTCGAGCGCAGCCGTAAGGCGTTCCCCAAGCAGGCGGTCAAGGTCAATCTCGCGCCTGACCTGCCGTATGTCCGGGGCGATGACAAGCTGCTCGAGCAGGTGCTGTTCAATCTGCTCGA
This sequence comes from Roseiarcus sp., assembly GCF_052145395.1. Taxonomy (NCBI): domain Bacteria; kingdom Pseudomonadati; phylum Pseudomonadota; class Alphaproteobacteria; order Hyphomicrobiales; family Roseiarcaceae; genus Roseiarcus; species Roseiarcus sp. The sequence continues at coordinate 3,868 of NZ_JBKQOT010000421.1, read as the reverse complement.
CAACGCCCACAAATACGCGGCCGACAGCGGCGCGACGATCCACGGGCGGCGGGAGGGCGACGACGTCATTCTCAGCGTCACTGACGAGGGGCCGGGCGTGAAGGCGGCGGACCTAGAGAAAATCTTCGAGAAGTTCTATCGCGGCGGCCGCTCCGACGGACGCAAACCCGGCACCGGCCTTGGCCTGTCGATCTGCAGAGGCCTGATCCAGTCGATGGGCGGAACGATCGTTGCGCAAAGCCCGGCGGTTCGCCGGAAGGGAACGCGCATCGTCATCCGTCTCCCCGCCGCCGAGCCTTCCGCCATCACCGCGAAATCCCCGACATGACCCAGCCGAAAGGTCATCGCGTCCTCGTCGTCGACGACGAGCCGCAGATCCAGCGATTCCTGCATGTCGCCCTGACGGCTGCGGGTTATGAGGTCGTCTCCGCGGAGTCGGGCGCTCAGGCTCTGCGGCTGGCGGTCACCGGCGCGCCGGATGTCATCGTGCTCGACCTCGGCCTGCCCGATCGCGACGGCAAGGAGGTGCTTCGGGATATCCGGGCGTTTTCGCAGACGCCCGTGATCATCCTTTCGGCGCGCGACCGGGAATCGGAGAAGATCGAGGCGCTCGACCTCGGCGCCGACGACTATGTCGAGAAGCCTTTCGGCATTGGCGAACTGACGGCTCGCCTGCGAGCCGCGCTCCGTCACCGGGCGAGCGTGGCGCAACCGGCTGAGCGGATTGAGATCGACGGGGTCATGATGGACTTCGACAAGCGGCTGGTCACCCGCGACGGCGCGCCGGTCAAGCTGACGCCGAAGGAATATGAGCTTCTGGCGATCCTTTTTCGCAATGCGGGACGCGTCGTCACCCATCGCCAGATCCTGACCTCCGTCTGGGGACCTGCGCACACCGAGGATACGCAATATCTGCGCGTCTTCATCGGCCAGCTCAGGGCCAAGATCGAACGCGACCCGACCTCGCCCCGAATCGTCAAGACCGAGCCCGGCGTCGGCTACCGCGCCGCCGAGGCTTGACGCGCCGCCCGGCGCCGGACGCCGGGCGGTGATCAATTCCGCGGCGCCGTCGCCCGACCGTTGGGCGCCGGGCTGAGGGAATCCCCGGTAAAGGCGCTGGCATGCTCGTTGCGTCGCCTTGTCGCGGCTCCTGCGGGGGGAGGCTGCGAACGCCCCGCGATAGGGGCCACCTCACGAGGTCACACATGTCCTTGACAAAACACCTGATTTCGCGTGCGGCGGGCGCGCTTTTGGTCAGCGCGCTGGCGTTCGGCGTCACGGCCGCCCGGGCGGACGACGACACGATAAAGATCGGCATCCTTCATTCGCTGTCCGGGACGATGGCGATCAGCGAGACAACCCTCAAGGACGTCATGCTGATGCTGATCGACGAGCAGAACAAGAAGGGCGGCGTGCTGGGCAAGAAGCTCGAGGCGGTCGTCGTCGATCCGGCGTCCAACTGGCCGCTGTTCGCCGAGAAGGCCAAGGAGCTGATCGAGAAGGATAAGGTCGCGGCCGTTTTCGGCTGCTGGACCTCGGTGTCGCGCAAGTCCGTGCTGCCCGTCTTCAAGGAGGAGGACTCGATCCTCTTCTATCCCGTCCAGTACGAGGGCGAGGAGTCGGAGCGCAACGTCTTCTACACCGGCGCCGCACCCAACCAGCAGGCGATTCCCGCCGTCGACTACCTGATGAGCCCGGACGGCGGCTCGGTGAAGCGCTGGGTGCTGGAAGGAACCGACTACGTCTACCCGCGCACGACCAACAAGATCCTCGAGGCGTACCTGAAGCAGAAGGGTGTTCCGGTCGAGGACATTATGATCAACTACACGCCGTTCGGCTTCTCCGACTGGCAGACGGAAGTGTCGAAGATCAAGGCCTTCGGCTCGGCCGGCAAGAAGACGGCGGTCGTCTCGACCATCAACGGCGACGCCAACGTGCCCTTCTACAAGGAGCTCGGCAACGCTGGCATCAAGGCGACCGACATCCCCGTCGTCGCCTTCTCGGTCGGCGAGGAGGAGCTCGCGGGTCTCGACACCAAGCCGCTCGTCGGTCACCTCGCAGCCTGGAACTACTTCGAGTCGATCGACACCCCGGCGAACAAGGAGTTCATCGACAAGTGGCATGAGTTCACCAAAAAGCCGAACCGGACCACCAACGACCCGATGGAGGCGCATTATATCGGCTTCAACATGTGGGTGAAGGCGGTCGAGAAGGCCGGCACGACCGAACCGGACAAGGTCATCGACGCGATGATCGGCGTGTCGGTGCCGAACCTCACCGGCGGCTACTCGACGATGATGCCCAACCACCACATCACCAAGCCCGTCTACATCGGCGAGATCCAGGGCGACGGGCAGATCAACACGGTGTGGCAGACGCCGGGCACGGTCGTCGCCAACGAATGGTCGCCCTATCTCGAAGGCTCGCGCGACCTGATCGCCGACTGGCGCAAGCCCATGTCCTGCGGCAACTTCAACGTGAAGACCGGCAAGTGCGGCGGCTGACCGGCTGACTTTGAAACGCAGTCCCTCTCCCGCGTCCGGCGCGGGGAGGGCCCTTTGGAACCGAGCCCAAACGAGGCCCGATTGCCCTCCGCCGTTCGCCAAAGCGCACTCGCCTTCGCGCTCGTCGTTCTCACGCTTTTCGGCGGCCTCGCCTTCTCCGGTGCGGCGCGGGCCGATGGCCTCGACGACACCTTGGCGCTGTTCCTCACCGACAAGTTTCCCGACACCCAGAAGGCGATCAACCAACTCGCCGCCGACGCGCCGCCGCAGGCCGCAGCGATCCTCGACGCCCTCGGCGACAACCGCCTGCTGATCGACCCGGCCGATCACATCGTCGCCTACCGCACGGCGGACGGGTCGGTTGTCGACGCCAAGACCGGCGCGCCCGTCGCCAACGCCGGCGCCTTCAAGAAGGTGCGGGTCAACAACGCGCTCCGCGTCGCCGTCGAGGGCGCGACGGGTTCGCTCACCCTCGCCAACCCGGACCCGGAAAGGCGTCTGGCCGCGGCCGTTGACGTGTTCAAGACGCGCGACGCCAAAGCGCTTCCCGCTCTGAAAAGCCAGCTCGCCAAGGAAAGCGACCCGCACGTCGCCGACGCGCTGAGACTCGCGGTCGCGGCGATCGTGGCCACGAGCGATTCCGCCACCTCGGCCGACCGGCTCTCGGCGATCGACACGCTGAAGGCCCGCGGCGACCAGGACGCGCAGAGCCTGATCGATTCGCTCGACCAGAGGGCGACCGACCCCGCGGTCAAGGCGGCCGCCGCATCGGCGCTTTCGACCATCCATACTCATCTCATGTTCTGGGGCGCGGCGCAGGATCTCTGGTACGGCCTCAGCGCTTCGTCCGTGCTGCTCCTCGCCGCCATCGGCCTCGCCATCACCTTCGGCGTGATGGGCGTCATCAACATGGCGCACGGCGAGATGGTGATGCTCGGCGCCTACGCCACCTATTTCGTCCAGCTTGTCCTGCCGCCCTCGCTGCAGAGCTGGTCGCTCGCCTTCGCCATTCCGCTCGCCTTCGTCGTCGCCGCCATTGTCGGCGTCCTGATCGAGCGCCTGATCATCCGCTATCTCTACTCGCGCCCGCTCGAGACGCTGCTCGCCACCTGGGGCGTGTCGCTGATCCTGCAGCAGGCGGTGCGCTCGATCTTCGGCGCCAACAACCGCCAGGTGTCGAACCCGCCGTTCATGTCCGGCGCGCTGCACGTCGGCGGGCTCGAGATCACGACCAACCGGCTCTGGATCATCGTGCTGGCGATCGTGGTCTTCGCCGGCTTGCAGATCGTGCTGCGCGCCACCAGCTTCGGCCTGCAGATGCGCGCCGTCACCCAGAACCGCCGCATGGCGGCGGCGATGGGCAT
>NZ_JBKQOT010000420.1:0-7095 GCF_052145395.1 Roseiarcus sp. | reverse complement strand
GACACCGACTTCGGCGGGATGCGGGCCATCGACGCGATGGTCGCCTCGATCTCCTTGACGCCGATCGTCTTCTTGCGCTTGGCCTCGGGCAACAACATCTGCGAGGCGCCCGTCTCGTCGATCACGTCGATCGCCTTGTCGGGCAGCTTGCGGTCATGGATGTACCGCGACGACAGTTCCACCGCCGCCTTCACCGCGTCGCCGGTGTACCGCAGCTTGTGGAACTCCTCGAAATACGGCTTCAGTCCCTTCAGAATCTCGATCGCGTCGGCGACGCTCGGCTCCTTGACGTCGATCTTCTGAAAACGCCGCACGAGGGCGCGGTCCTTTTCGAAATACTGCCGATATTCCTTGTATGTCGTCGAGCCGATGCACCGCAGCGTGCCTTGGGCCAGCGCCGGCTTCAATAGATTCGACGCGTCCATGGCTCCGCCGGAGGTCGCCCCGGCGCCGATCACGGTATGGATCTCGTCGATAAACAGAATCGCGTCCTTGTGCTGCTCGATCTCCTTCATCACCTGCTTGAGGCGCTCCTCGAAGTCGCCGCGGTAGCGGGTGCCGGCGAGCAGCGCGCCCATGTCGAGCGCGAAGACCGTCGCCCCTTCGAGCACTTCCGGCACGTCGGAATTGACGATCTTGCGGGCTAAACCCTCCGCGATCGCCGTCTTGCCTACGCCCGGGTCGCCAACCAGAAGCGGATTGTTTTTCTGCCGTCGGCACAGGACCTGGATGGTCCGCTGGACTTCCGCCTCACGGCCGATGAGGGGATCGATGCGCCCTTCGCGGGCCTTGCGGTTGAGGTTGACGCAATAGGCATCCAAGGCGCCTTCCTTCTTCTTGGAATCTCCGCTGTCCTTCGTGTCCTTGGCTTCTCGCGCCTCAGGCTCCTCGTCGGCTCCGCGCGGCAGACGCGCGCTGTCCGAATGGCCGGGGCGCTTGGCGATGCCGTGGCTGATGTAATTGACCGCATCATAGCGGGTCATGTCCTGCTCCTGCAGGAAGAAGGCGGCGTGGGTTTCGCGCTCGGCGAAGATCGCAACGAGCACGTTGGCCCCGGTCACCTCCTCGCGCCCGGATGACTGGACATGAAACGCCGCGCGCTGAACGACCCGCTGGAAGCCGTTGGTCGCCTTCGCCTCTTCCTGGCTGTCGACCACCAGGTTCTCAAGCTCCGTGTCGAGGTAGTTGACAACCGTCTTGCGCAGCACCTCGAGGTCGACGCTGCATGCCCTCATCACCGCGGCCGCGTCCGTGTCGTCGATCAGCGCAAGCAGCAGGTGCTCGAGGGTCGCGTATTCGTGATGACGTTCGTTTGCGAGCGATAGGGCTTTTCGGAGCGTCTTTTCGAGGGTGCGGGAGAATATCGGCATAAGACGCCTTTCACTTCTTTTCCATGATGCACTGGAGCGGATGTTGATTCTTCCGCGCGTGATCCATCACCTGCGACACTTTGGTCTCGGCGACCTCGTAGGTGTAGACTCCGCATTCTCCAACGCCGTTATGATGAACCTGGAGCATGATCTGGGTCGCTTCCTGTGCGTCCTTGTTAAAGAACGCCTGCAGGATCGAGATCACGAACTCCATCGGAGTGTAATCGTCGTTCAGCAGCAGGACGCGGTACATGTTCGGGCGCTTGGTCTGGGTCCGGGTGCGGGTGATGACCGCAGCCCCCGCGCCCGGATTGTCTCCTCCCCGTTTGGGCTCCCGCGGTCCTGCAGCCCGAATGGGCGCTGGCGCAGCGCCTCCAATGCCCGGAGCGAACCAGCGCGCCAGCCGCGCCATTCCGGCTCTCAAGCGAAGGACCAACGGAAGTGAGGCGCCTGCCACGAAATGACCCCGTACCTTGCGTTTTTCTTCTGTCCGCTCAATAACGCACGCGAACACGACTTAATCTGGGCGTTGCGCATCGTTCTCGCCAGTCCGCCCGAATGCAAAATCATTGCCAATTTGGGCGTCACGCGCAAGAGGCCAGGGTTGCATCGATCCAAGTTCCGCCAACAAGCTTGAGCAAGGCGGAGAGAGCAAAAATCTCGATTGATCGGCCACCCGACAAGCACGCTGCGCCGAAAAACGCAACGAGCCGGCGTCCCTTTTCCGGGCGCCGGCTCGCGTATCTTCGATTTCCGGTCTCACGCGCCGTTCAGGCCCTCGCGAGTCGGGGCGGGCGATTACTTGGCCTGAAGGTTCGCGTAAGCGGACGTGACGGGCTTCAGCGCGTCCGAAGCGACCTTGGCGTAGAGCTCGGAGAACTTACTCGCCTGCGCGACGAAGCCCTCGTAGGCCTGTTTGGCGTAATCCGTCTGGATCTGGATCGCGGCTTCGACGCTGCGCGCGCCGAGAATCTTCTCCAACGTCGCCGACCCGGCGGCGAACGCTTGCTTCGAGTAGTCGGTCGACTCGGCAGCGAGCTCCTGAAGGCCCTTGGCCCAGGTCGACGAGGCAGTGGCGATCGCCTCGAGCTGGTGCTTGGAGAAATCCTGGAACTCTTCGAAATTCGGTGTCGCGGCCATGGTTAACTCCTGTTTTGACCTCGGCCGTTCGCCCTTTGACGATCGGCCTACTGCGATGATCGCTATTATGTGCACTGCACCATAGAAGTCAAGGATTTTTTTGCACTGCACCATAAAAATGGGATCGCTCTTGAGGTCGAACCCGCGCTGCTGGCATTTTTTATCTTTATCTCAATAACTTACAGACTATATTTCAGGTTCTGCACGACCTCGTGACAGCTTCGCGGGCGGCGGACTCTCTCTCTCGTCAAGGGTCTGCGCCGCATTTCGTCGCCTTTCCCGCATCCCGTTAACCGCGCCGTAACTGCATCGCCATAACGTTCATGCGTGTTCGTCGAGCAACTGCCCGACAGTTGCGTGTGTAAAATCGGGGCGCGTTCATGGCGTGGCGTAATGGGGACTCGCATCTCGGTCGTGTCATTCGCGTCGCCGCGGGAGCGCTCCTGACAGCGTCCGCGCTGCTTCTCGCCGTCGTGCCGGCCGACGCCCACGGCCATCGCCACTACCATTACCACCGCTCCATCCATTACGCGCACGTCCGCCACTTGGCGCACGTCGCGCATCGCGCCCCCGGAGGCGTTCCGTCCTCGCCGGCCTTCTCCGCCGTCGTCGTCGACGCCAACAGCGGCCGTACGCTTTATGCGGTCGAAGAGAACGGGCTCCGTCATCCCGCCTCGATCACCAAGGTGATGACGCTTTATCTGCTGTTCGAGCAACTCGACATGGGCGCGATGACGCTGCAGACGCGCATCCCGATTTCGGAGCACGCGGCGGCGCAGGAACCGTCGAAGCTCGGCCTCGAGCCCGGCGAGACGATCAGCGTCGAGGACGCGATCAAGGCCGTCGTCACCCGTTCGGCCAACGACATCGCGGTCGCGATCGCCGAGGCGATCGGCCACGACGAGAGCACGTTCGCGGACATGATGACCCGCAAGGCGCACGCGCTCGGCATGTCGGACACCACCTATCGCAATGCTTCCGGCCTGCCCAACGACGAGCAGATCACCACCGCGCGCGACCTGACCATTCTTGCGCGCTCGCTCGAAGATCGTTTTCCACGCTACTTCAAATACTTCTCGACCGAGGAATTCCAATACGACGGCGAGACGATCGGCAACCACAACCATCTGCTCGGCCGGGTCGACGGCGTCGACGGCATCAAGACCGGCTATACGCGCGCCTCGGGATTCAATCTCCTGACATCGGTCCATCGGGACGGACGCTCGCTCATCGCCGTCGTCATGGGCGGCCGCACCGCCGCCGCGCGCGACCGCGTGGTGGAGAATTTGATCGAAGACCACCTGGCGCAATGTTCGGCAGTCCGCACCGCGACCCGAATCGCCGACGCCTCATCGTCTGAAGACGAGGCCACCGCCCGGCCGACCGAGCCCGCCCGACCGCGCGCGATCGTCGTCGCGGCCAACGTCCCTGCGTATCTTCCGGCCGCCCGCGCGCAGGCCGGGGACGGCGAAGGGGACAGCGCCGAGAATGACGATGAGTCGGGTCTGCGCGTCGCGGCGGTCCAAACGGTCACGCCGACGCATGCCCCGGGCGCCGCTCCAGCGCCGCCGCGGCCGGTCGCTGAGCGCCCCACGGCGGCGGTCCAGCTCGCCGAAGCGGTGCCGCCGCCGAAGAAACTTTCGCCGGCTGAACTCGGCTGGCGGAAGGGGCCCGACGCCGTTGCGCCGGCGGTTGCGGCTGCCGGCGTAACGCCTCCGGTCAAACCGAAGAGCGAAGCGAGCGAGCGTCCGGCGGGCAAGACGCCCTCCGACACCACCGTCGCCGCGCGTTCGACAGACGAATCCGACGATGACGCCCCGTCGGTCGCCAAGGGCTGGAAGATCCAGATCGGCGCCACCGACGACGCCGCCAAAGCATCGGCGCTTCTCGACAAGGCCCGACAGCGCGACCGCTCAGTCCTCGCCGCGGCGAAGCCGGTCACCGAAAAGGTGCGCAAGGGCGACGCCGACTATTACCGCGCGCAGTTCGCCGGCCTCGATTCGGCCTCCGCCGAGTCCGCCTGCCGATCGCTCAAGCGCAGCGGCTTTTCCTGCTTCGCCACCCGTGACTGACGTGACCTTCCAAGATCCGGCTTCCCTGCGTGTTCCGCGGAGCGCCCTACCCGTGCCGCTGCATCAGAACATCCTTGGCCTGATTGATCCGCGCGGCAAGACCGGTCGAGCCGCCGCGATCTGGATGAAGCTTCTTCATCAGCGACCGGTGGGCGCGAATGATCTCCTCGGCGCTCGCTCCCTCCTCAAGGCCAAGAGTCTCATAGGCCTCGCGGCGCGTCATCGCGCCGCTGGAGACGCCTCCCCGCCCCGTTTGAGCCTGACCCTCGTCTGCCTCACGCCAGCCGGAAAACCGGCGGTCGAGATATGTCTCTAGCAGCGCCACGCCGTCGGGATCGTCGCGCCGAATCTCCGCCCGCAAGCTCATGAGTTCGGGACGCGAGAGGGTCTCCAGCGCCCGGCCGACGTAGGTCCCGGCAAGCACGGCCCCGGTCATCGATCCGCTGTCGTGATCGAGCCGCATTTCCAGCATGGCCGAGCGCGCCGTCGTGACGCGTCCCCGACTCGGACCGGGACCGCCGCCCGGCATTCGAAACGGCGTCCATCCCTGACCAAACATCCGCCAGCCGGCGAAGCTCGCTGCCATTCCCGCAAGCACCGCCGCAATGGCGATCTGGCCCCTCAGAAGCAGGAGCGCGGCCCCGATCAAGCCGAGCACGCCCCCGCCCGTCCGCACGGCCCGCGCCACCGCGGCTGCGTCCATGCGCGCGAACTGCTTGATCGCCGACAGGAGAAGAATCAGCAAAATCAGACCGATGACGAAATTCATCGAACCAATGCCTTCACGTTCGGCCGCGATGCCGCCCCGCGAACGACGGCGAAACGGGAACCCCCGGCCGCCGAGGGTTTACGCCAGATTCATGAACCCCGCATCTGGGAGAGCAGCAGCCGCGCCGCGGCGTCGGACTCGGCTTCGCGAGCGAGCGCCGGACGGCCGCCCGCCGCATAGGCCGCCGCGGCGCGCAGCAGCGCTTCGAGCCGGGCCGAGGCGCCAAGGTCGAACGCGCTATAAGCCCCGCCCGTGAGACGGGCGATCTCGGCGAAAACGCGATGCGCCGCCGTGTCGTTTCCCTCCTGGAACATGAACGCCTTCACCCCTTGCAGCGCCAGTTCTCCGGCGAGCGCCGCGAGCTCGTCCGGGTTTTCCTCCATCGCGTCGCCAACGAAGACGAGGACGCCGACCTTCGCCCGCTTCGCCTCGTCGCGGGCGTGCGCGAGCACGCGCCGGACCTGGGTCTCCCCGCCACGCACCTCGATCCGGCTCATAAGCTCGGCGAGGCCTCGTCCCTCGGAGACGAACTTCGACGCCTTGCATTCGCCCAAGCCCCGATAATAGACGAGTTGGACTTCGAGGCCGCCGGACTGCGCCGCGACCTGAAACATCCGGGCCTGAAGACGCAGCGCGACGTCCCAGGTCGGCTGCCGGCTCATGGTCGCGTCGAGGGCGAAGATCAGCCGACCACGGCCGGACGACGCCGGCGCGGGGGTGCGTCGGGCGGCGTCGAGAAAGGCGGCGATGTCGTCGGATTTGCGTTGCTGCGGGACCGGGGCGTTTCGCGTCTTGTCCATGGCGGTTTCAACAGGCTCGAGGGCGGAATAGCAGATTGGGCGCCGAGCCGCTTTCGGCAAGCGGAACGGCGGAAATTTTGTCGCCGACCCGTCACAGCTCGGGAAACGAGACGACGCGGCCGCGCCAGTACGGGAACGGTCCTTCGGGAAGAATCCAGGCAACCTCGGCGTCGGTCGGGATCTGGACGCGGCCGAAACGGCGCCAGCCGCCGAACGTTCCGCGCCAGGGCGTTTCGACTGGCGTCTTGCCGACAAGCCGGACGCGCAACGCCGAACCGCTGGTGACCCTTCCGGTGTCGTCGATCTCTAGGTCGGCGCTCGCGCGGACGCGGCGGTCGTCATAAGTCGTGCTGAGCGTCCGACCGTTCGGGCTCTCCCAGATCACATGCGGCATGCGGCCGATGGCGAACGGACGCCAGGGAAGCTCGGCAAGCCCCCGCTGGATCTCGCCGCGGTCGAAATCCAGACCCCGCCCGCGCGCGACCGGCAGGACCCCGAGCGCCGTGACGGCCAGGCGGCCTGAGCCGTTCTCGAAGGCGTCGATCACCCGGAACGGCGCGAGCGGCGCCATCCAGAACCAGGCCCGCCAGCGGAAATCGAGCGCGTCGCCAGCCATCCGCTGCTCGGCCCGGAACGGACGCCAAGGCGCGTCGGGCGCAAGCCGCATTTCGCCCTCCTGGCGAAAGACGATCTCGCGAGGCGCAACCTCGCCCTCCGGCATGGCGAACCGCCGGATGCGCTCGAGAACTGTTTTAAGCGCCATCGCCACGTTACCGCCCTGACGCATGAAAGGATACGTCGTTCCGGCGCGTCGCGAGACAGGCGTTTTGACGCGCCTAGCCCGACTTCACCAACTGCGGGTATAGCGCGAGGCGAACGCATTGGAATCGCTGAGGGGCGGGTGCAAAGGTCGGCACTACAGGGAGTGAGAGTTCAGGCGGCTT
>NZ_JBKQOT010000419.1:0-5497 GCF_052145395.1 Roseiarcus sp. | reverse complement strand
GACGAAGGGGGCAAGCGCGCCGCAGCCGTCTATTCGCTGATCGAGACCTGTAAGCTCAACGACGTCGACCCGCGCGCCTGGCTCGCCGACGTCCTCGCCAGGCTGCCCGACCATTCCGCCCACCAGGATGGCGACCTGTTGCCGAGGGCCTGGAACGCCCGCCAGGACGCCCCCGCCCGCGTCACGACCGCCGTCGCCGCATAATCAGCCACAGCCCGTCGCAGTCACTGCCGCTGCCAACCCGCACCCGGGTGGATCTCGGAGGCGTCCACCCGGGTGGATCTCGGAGGCGTACAACAGAACCTCCGCCAGCGACAGCGACACGCCATGCTTCACCCGGTTGGCGCCGTCCTTGGCCGGATCGAATATATAATCCACGAACGTAAAACTACGCCTAAGGCGTACTCTGGACAATAGCGTGACGAGTTTGATTGAGCGCAACGAGCCGCGGCCCGCGCGCTCACCCGAAGGCCTCGCTGTGCTCCTCCCTCAACTGCCGCTTCAGAATTTTCCCGCTCGGGTTCTTCGGCAGCGCGTCAGCGATCACGATGCGCTTGGGGACCTTGAACCCGGCCAAGACCTTGTGGGCGTGGTCGAGCACCTCATTCTGGTTCAGGATCGCCCCGTCCTTCGGCACCACCACCGCGACCACCGCCTCGACCCAGTGCGGATGCAGCACGCCGATCACTGCGACTTCCGAGACGCCCTCGAGGCGGTAGATCGCCTCCTCGACCTCGCGGCTGGCGACGTTCTCGCCGCCGGTCTTGATCATATCCTTCTGGCGGTCGACGACGCTGATGTAGCCCTCTTCGTCGACGGTCGCGAGGTCGCCCGAATGGAACCAGCCGCCCCGGAAAGCCTCGGCCGTGCGCTTTTCGTCCTTGTAGTAGCCGGTCATCAGGTGCGGCGAGCGATGGACGATCTCGCCGACCTCGCCGGGCTTCACGTCGCGCATGGCGTCGTCGACCACGCGCGTCTCGACGTTGAGCGCGGGACGGCCGCAGGAGCCGGGCTTGCGCAGCTGGTCCTCCGGTCCGAGCAGCGTCGCGAGCGGGGCGATCTCGGTCTGGCCGTAGAGGTTCCAAAGCCGCACGTTCGGCATCCGCCGCGCCATCTCGCGCATCACCTCGACCTGCATGATCGAAGCGCCGTACTAGCACTTGGTGAGGCTCGACAGGTCCGCGCCGTCGAAGGCGGGCGAGCGCAGCATCGAGATCCACACCGTCGGCGGCGCGAAGAACGAGGTCGCCCGCTCGCGCTCGATGAGGCGGAAGATGGTGTCCGGAACCGGCTTCGCCGTGACGACGTTGACGCCGCCGGCGTAAATGGACGGCCCGAGGAACACGTCGAGCTGGGCGCAGTGGTAGAGCGGCAGCGCGTGCACGGTCACGTCGCCGCCCGAGATCGCCGCATCGACCATGCAACTCACGTACTGCCAGAGAATCGCGTCGTGGGTCAGCTGCACGCCCTTGGGGCGCGACTCGGTGCCGCTGGTGTAGACAATCTGAGCGACGTCGAAACTGTCGGGTCCGTCGGAGGGCGGCTCGCCGCCCGCCTCGATCAGCGCGAGGACGTTCGTCATGCCCTCGACCGGCGCCGTCTCCTCCTCGGAGGGCAGCCACAGGAATTCGCTCAAAGAGGGCGCGAGCGCGGCGGCCTTCCGCGCGACGTCCGCCATGCCGGTGTCGCAGGCCAGCATGCGCGCCCCGGAGTGCTCGAGAATGAAGGCGACATCGTCGGCCTGCAGCATGAAGTTGATCGGAACCGTCACGGCGCCGAGCCGCATGAGGGCGTAGCGCAGGGCGACGAAGCCGTGGGAGTTGCGGGCGAGCACGGCGACCCGGTCGCTCCGGCCGATCCCGCGGGCCGCGAGCCCCGCCGCCAGCCGCTCGGACGCCGCATGGAACTCCCGGTAGGTCCAGCGCGTCGCCCCGCAGGCGAGGCCGAGCCGGTCCGGAACGCGCTCAGCGCTGCGACGCAAGGTGTCGGCGAGCGTCTGTCGGCGAAGACTGGGGTCCATGGCTCCTCCCTCAAGGCGAAGTTTGCGCGCTTGGCGCCAAGCTACGGGGGAGAAACGGCCCTGTAAATCAGGCGCTCGGACGCTTCAGCGCCCGCGCCAGAAACGCGCCGGCCGCCTGAAGCCCTTCGGGCGACACGCCGTGGCCGAGGCCGGGATAGACATGCGTCTCGACGGCGAAACCCGCGCCCTCGAGAAGGCGCGCGGCCCGCGGAGCTTCCGCGGCCGCAATGACGTCGTCGCGCTCGCCATGGAGGATGAGCACGGGCGTGGACGAAGCGGGCTTCGGCCCGATCGGCGCGCCCAGCCGGCCGGACGCCGCGACGACTGCGGCGACCGGCCAGCGCCCGTCGACGAGCGCGTCGAGCGACATGATCGCGCCCTGCGAGAAGCCGACGAAGACCACGCGGTCGAGCCGGCCGCCGAACCCGGCCTTGTCGATCTCGCGCGCGACGACGCGGTCGAAATCGGCGCGCGCCTCGACGATGCGTCTCGCCCGATTGCCGTCGCTGACGCCGACGACGCTGAACCACTGCCGGCCGGCGCCGCCGCCGTCGAGCAGGTTCGGCGCGTCCGGCGATACGAAAAGCGCGTCGGGCAGGAAGCCCTTCAGCGCCTCGCCGAGCGGAACCAGGTTGGCGCCGTCGGCGCCGACGCCGTGCAGAAGGATGACCAGGCTTTCGGGCGTGGAAGACATGCAGGACGGTTCCCTGTTTCGCTTCTTCCCGCGATGGCGGAAAGAAGGTGGCATGAAGGCGCCGGATAAGGGGCCTCTTGAAACATCCAAGGTCGGCGCCGTCCCTTAACCCATAAGGCGACAAATGACGACTGTCTGCCGACGGGCGGCGCCTTTCCTCCTTCACCGGGCGCGAGGGATCAGGCCTCAATGATACCCGATGTCCGCCCGGACCTTGCCGCGGAACACCCAGTACGACCAGGCGGTGTAGAGCAGAATGACCGGCAGAAGGACGAGCACGCCGACGAGGAGGAACGCCTGCGTCGCCTCGGACGAGGCGGCCTGCCAGATCGTGTACTTGTACGGCACGATCATCGGGAAGAGGCTGATCGCGAGACCGAGATACGACATCACGAAGAGCGCGACGGCCCAGACGAAGGGCGCGGCCTCCGAGCGGTTGTTGAGCGCCCGCCACTCGGCGAGCGCCACCAGCGCGGTCACGATCGGCACGGGCGCGAGCCAGGCGATGTTCGGCCAGGAGAACCAGCGTTCGGCGATGTGGGGGTGGACGTAAGGCGTCCAGAGGCTCACCGCGACGATGGCGACGAGCACGCCGAGGAAGGCGTAGCGGCCGAGCCGCCGGGCCAGATCCTGCAGCGGCCCTTCCGTCTTGAGCACCAGCCAGCCCGCGCCGAGCAGCGCGTAGCCGAACATCAGGGCGACGCCGGTGAGCAGAGAGAAGGGCGTGAAGCAGTCGAGCGAATGCCCGGCGAAATGCCGCCCGCCGACCTCGAAACCCTGGATGAAGGCGCCGAGCACAACGCCTTGCGCGAAGGCGCCGAGCGCCGAGCCGTAGCAGAAGGCATGGTCCCAGAAGCCGACATGGTCGGCGTCGCGATAGCGGAACTCGAAGGCGACGCCGCGGAAGACGAGGGCCAGCAGCATGAGCATGAGCGGGAAGTACACCGCCGGCAGAATGATGGCGAAGGCGAGCGGGAAAGCCGCCAGCAGCGCGACGCCGCCGAGAATCAACCAAGTCTCGTTGCCGTCCCAGACGGGCGCGATCGCGTTCATCACCAGGTTGCGCGACTGACGGTCGGGCAAGAAGCCGTACAAGATGCCGACGCCGAGATCGAAGCCGTCGAGCAGCACGTAGAGGAACACGCCGACGCCGAGGATCAGGGTCCAGATCGGCACGAGATCGAGAACATAGGCGCTCATGGCTCACCCCTCCGATCCGGCGCGCGGCAGGGCGTTGACAGGCGCTATCGGCCGGCCGCCTTCGATGAAGTCCGGCGTCTCGGCGGCCGTCGGGCCCCGCCCGAAGATGCGGACCATCATGGCGACGCCGGCCGCGAACATCACGAGATAGACGACGGTGTAGCCCAGAAGAGACACCGTCACGTCCGCTCCCGTCAGCGACGGCGAGACGGAATCAGCCGTGCGCAAGAGGCCGTAGACCGTCCAAGGCTGCCGGCCGACCTCGGTCGTCGCCCAGCCGGCGATGACCGCGATGAAGCCGAGCGGGGCGGCGAAGACGCAGACTCGATGGTACCAGTCCGCGTCGTAGAGCTCGCCCCTGAAGCGCAGCCACCAGCTCAAGATCACCGTCAAGAACATCAGCCCCCAGCAGGCCAGCATGATGCGGAAGCCGAAGAACGGCACGGGGACCGGGGGCCGGTCCTCCGGGGGGAAATCCTTGAGGCCGCGGACCTCGCCGTCCGGATCGTGGGTGAGAATGAGGCTGCCGAGAAGCGGGATGGAGATCTCGTAGAGGTTCCTCGCCGCGGCGTCGTCGGGAATCGCGAAGACCACCCAGGGCAGGCGGCGGCCGCCGTCCCAGATCGCCTCGATCCCGGCGAGCTTGGCAGGCTGGTACTTCCGCGTGTCGAGGCCATGCTGGTCGCCGATGAGCGCCTGAAGCGGCACGAGCACGGTCAAGAGCCATAGCGTCATCGACAGCATCGTGCGCGCCTCCTGATAGAAGCGCCGGTTGAGCAGCCACCAGCCCGCGACGCCGACGACGACGAAGCCGGTGGTGATGTAGACGGCCGTGACGACGTGAGCGAAGCGGTAGGGAAACGACGGGTTGAAGATGATCGCGAGCCAGTCCTTCGGCTGGAACCGCCCGTCGACCATCTCGAAGCCGGCCGGCGTCTGCATCCAGGAGTTGGTCGCAAGAATCCAGAAGGTCGAGGCGAGCGTTCCGAGCGCGACCATCAGCGCGGCGAAGAAGTGCGCCCAGGGCGGCACGAGCTTCCGGCCGAACAGCAGCACGCCGAGGAAGGCCGCCTCGAGAAAGAACGCCGTCAGGCCCTCGTAGCCGAGCAGCGGCGAGATGATGTCGGCGACGTCGTCGGAGAACCGGCTCCAGTTCGTGCCGAACTGGAACGGCATGGTGATCCCCGAAACGACTCCCATGCCGAACGAGACGGCGAAGATTTTGGTGCAGAAGATCGAGATGCGGAGGTAGACGTCACGCCCGGTGAAAAGGCCCAGGCCCTCCATCACGGCGATGAACGAGGCGAGGCCGATGGTGAAGGCCGGCATGAGGAAGTGCCACGCCACGACCCAGGCGAACTGGAGCCGCGACAGCAACAGCGGATCGAGATGCACGCGAAAGCCCCCTCAGGCGAAAGAACGACTACGCGCCCACCCTATCGGCGGTTCATGACAAGTCCAGCCTCAGCGGCGGCTTTTCGGAGGCGGCGCGCGCGATTTGCGAAAACCCGCGGCGCAAAACATCGGTCACAAGAAGCCCTGACGTCCGTCGCCCCCCCGCGCCGGGGGGGGAGGGGCAGCCC
>NZ_JBKQOT010000418.1:0-4153 GCF_052145395.1 Roseiarcus sp. | reverse complement strand
CCGTCCACAACTCAGCGACGCCGTTCATGGACGTTCCTTGGCGTAGGATTTGGAACAGATTCTCCGATGACCCCTTTATGACGAGGCTAAGCGGCTGATTTATTGCCCCAGCGGCCTGAGCGCACCGGGGCGCACCGGGTGCGAGGTTGGGTCGTCGCCACGTGTTATCGTGTCCTTTATCATGAGTATTTTCGGATATGCAAAATGACTAGGACACTCGCTAACCGCATATCGGTATTAATATCGATTGTGTGGGTAATATATGTTGGCTTCAGATATATCGTGCATTGTGATTTATTTCCAGAGGTAGGACCAGGAGTGTATTGCAATTGGGACGAAATTCAAATTTATTACAGCTATGATTCTGAACCAGTAAGTTATTCGGTTATATTACTGCAATTCATTGGACCGCCTCTGGTATTTTGGGCGATATTAAGAGCATTCGCCTGGGCTTTTCGAAGGCGACAATAATGTGAAGGAAAAACCAGGCGCTTGTCGATGTACACAATTCAAGAAATGCGCACGGGCGGATTCGGGCCGATCAAGGAATTGCTGGCGGAGAGGTAGTGCGTCGCGTCGCAAGGCCCAGGATGGGACGCGCATCGAAACCCGCACCCGTCGGCCCTCGCCCGCTCCGCCTCTGCGGCCCCTGGCGTCGGCCTAATCGTCTCCGCATATCCCTCCACGGCGGCATCCAGTACGCCCCGCGCCGGTCCGCTGAGCGGACATCGGCGGCCTACTCGCAAACTCGTGTCTGGCCTTGGTAGCGACATGTGAGCTGGTGCGGCTCTGACGTGTCGGACGGCGGCGCAGCTGCGGCCGGCGGTGTCTGCTTGGGCGTCGGCCTCTGTGGCATGACCATGCTCTGAGCCGGCGGCGGTGGCACGGTGATCACAGGATACGTGCCCGACATGAACTGGGCCTGAGCCGGAGCTGACGCCGCGCATCCGAGCGCAAGGCCCGCGACGGCGAGCGCCCTCCGGTATGCAAGACCGTTCGCCATCGTCCCAGCTCCGTGGCTCAAGCGGCCCCTTATTCGTACTGCCGCAAATGTCCTCCATTATCCACCCTGCGCTTGGCTTGTCGATAGCCACGACGCCGCCGGAGGAAGACAAATGCGAACGGTCGAACTCATCTACCGCTATGGATCGCGTCACGCGCAGGTGCGCCCGCGGCCACAGGACGCCGCTTCCGCCCGCGTCCGGCTCAATGACGGAAACCGCGCCTTCGCGGCGCTGCTCGACCATTTCGACGAGACCGGCGGCCCCGCTCAGCGGATCGTCGACGTCGACCCGCGCGACCTTGGGCTCGACGCCGACCATCACGCGCCGTCGCAGCACCCGTTCGCCGCGATCCTCGGTTGCTCGGACGCGAGGGCGCCGATCGAGCTCCTGTTTAACGAGGGTCCGAACGAGCTGTTCGTCGTGCGCGTCGCCGGCAACGGGCTCGGCGCCGATTCGCTCGGCAGTCTGAGCTACGCCGTCGAGCATCTGGGGGAGTCGCTGCGGCTGATCGTTATCCTCGGGCACAGCGGCTGCGGCGCGCTCACGGCGGCCGTCGACGCCTTTCTCGAACCGAACGGCTATCTGTCGATGGCGGCGGATTTCGCGCTCCGCGGCATCGTCGACCGCTTGTTGCCCGTCGTGGACGCCTCCGCCCGTCATCTCGCCCAGGCCTATGGCGCCGATGCAGCAAGCCGGCCGGGATACCGGCATGCGCTGATCGAGACCTCGATCGCCGTCAACGCCGCGCTCGCCGCCTATTGGGCGCGCAAGCAGTTCCCTCGCGCCGAAGCGAAAGGTGTTGGGGCGGCCTATGGAGTCTATCTCCTGGAGACGCGCGAGATCTGGTCGCGTCCCATGGGCCCGAACCGAGCTTCGGCCTCTCGAGCCCCCCGAGGACGCCGCGGGGCTGGCGGAGCTAAGCGCCGCGATCGCCCGCTCGGAGCGGTTCGCCCGCGTCCTCGTAGGCTGAGCCTAGCGGCGGCGAGCGGGCCGAGTGTCGTTTCGGCCACGCTGTCGGAATTTTCTCACCGACCGCGCATAATCCGGACGACGAAGCCGGCTCGGCCCTTGCCCGCGGCAGTCGGCTTATCTAACGATTTCACAAAGCAGCGTGAGGCGGCGTCGCGCGCTGATTCGTGAGGGGGCGGCACATGAAGGGGCTAGTCGAAGGCGTTCTCGCGGCGGTCGCGACACTCGCGGCGACCGCCGCGCTCGCGGCAGACCTGCCGACCGAGAAGCCGGCGCCCGAGCCCGTTCCCCTGCCCGCCCTTCCCTCGACATGGCATTTCGAGGCGACGATCGACGGCTGGGCGCCAAGCATGAACGCCAGCTTGGGCGTACGCAACCTTCCGGCCCTCCCCGTCTTCGCCAACATTTTTCAGCTTCTCCCGCTGCTCGAGGGCTATGTCCCCGTCAGCCTCGTCGCCTACAATGACAATTTCATCGTCGGCATGAGCCTCTTCTGGGTCCGCCTGGGCGTCGTCAAAGGAGGTCCGGGACCTTTCGGCGTGAACGCCGGCATCACCCTCAACGAGACGTTCGCCACGGCCTAGGGCGGAGTGAGAATCCCGACTGAAAATCCCGATTGGAGGGTCTACGCAACCCTCGGCGCGCGCTATTTCAACCTGAACGGCTCGCTCGATTTGCAGGCGCCCTTTGGCGGTTATTCCCGTACCGCATCGCAAGGGAAGGAGTGGGTTGACGAGATCGTCGGCGTGAAGGCACGCCATCGTATCGACGACAAATGGTTCCTCGATTTCGAGGGGGACGTCGGCGGCTACCACGGGAGCGCGACGGCGCTGGGCTATGGGGCGGTCGGATACAAGTGGAGCCAGTCCCTCACGACGAGCCTGGGCTTTCGCGTCTTCTACGCCTACTATCAGACCCCGGCTAACAGCGGCGGCGGAAGCTTCCGGTTTAACGAAACGCTGTGCGGGCCACAAACCAACGTCACGTACACCTTCTGAGCCCCGTGAGGCGCGCGCTTTCGAACCGGCATAGCGCCCCAAGCGAGAGCGCCGGCGAGAAGGATCAGCCTCTCGCCGGCGCTAGATTTTTAGCGGACGCAGACGCGCCGGCCGTAGCGATAGTAGCAGTGCGGCGCGCGGTGCGTCACGACCGCGCCGCGCGGGCCGACGCATCCGGCATGGTAAACGCCCGCAGCGCAAGCCGCCGCGTCGGCCTCGGCGGCCGTTCCTAGGAGCATGCCGACCATCAGGGCGGCCAGAGCTATAGTCTTCACGATTGCAACTCCAATATTGATGTCCGAACGCTGGCCCGCGCCGACACAACGCGCGAGAACGCTACGCTAGCAACACGCTACTTGTTGCCGGCTTCCGCCTTGGCCAGCGCGTCCTTGCAGCCGTCGCTGAGCTCGGCCGCGTGCGATTTCAAGCATTCCGCCTTGGCGCCCTTGCCCGGCTTCACGTCCCCGCAAAACTGCTTCATGTCCGCCTTGCAGGCGCGCCCGACTGCCGCCGCCTTGACGATCGCGATCTGGCAATCGGTCGACAGGTCGGAGAAATGGTCCTTGACGCAGGCCTTGAGCTTGCCGCCGCCCGGCTTCACGTCGGCGCAGACCGACTTGATGTCCTTGGCGCAGGCCTTGGCGAGGGCCGACGGCGCGGCCTCCGCGGCCGAAGCCGTCATAAACACTGCCGCGGCAAGCGCGGCGATTGATCCCAATATCCTCACCTAAACCTCCTTTATGGGTACGCTGACCGCGCTCAGCGCCGAAATTGTCGTCCCTCAGCGCGCGCGTCCCTGGAGCAAGTTGCAATCGGGTCGCTTCACAACTTGCTCTAGACTCTTTGACAACGCAGGGATTGTCGCGACACGCTTGTTTAAGCATTTCGCATCCCGCGTTAAAGGATGGGGCGATGATGCCCTTCTCTACGAGGCGTTTGTTCCTTGTCGTTCGGCGAGACGAGAGGGGGTCATGGCGCTAGAACCGTTTCTCGCACGATCGCGGATTTCAGCTGCGTCGCCGCGAAAAGGCTCCTGCCCGCGTCATTCTCGGAATTGAGTCCGGGGTCGACGTCGAGCCAGGCGCCCAAACACCAATGATCGAGGCGTGGCGCCTTGCAGTCAGGCGTCACCGGGCCGGGGTCGCAGACACAGTATTTGTCGGCATGCGGCGTGATTCACGG
>NZ_JBKQOT010000417.1:0-3580 GCF_052145395.1 Roseiarcus sp. | reverse complement strand
GATCTGCCCGCCCTGACCGCCGACCGCCAGGTTCCCCTTTCCGGATGACGACTTCCGGGCGGCCCCTAAGCACGCCCGGCTTTTTATGCCCGGTGGGCGGCGCGAGGCGACTAGGGGTCCGACTAGGTGTCGCGCCCCGGCTGTCCGCGTAACACCTTGATAATGTTAGCGAATTAATTGCAGAATTATTAAGAGGAGATTCATCGGTCGGGCCCCTCCCAGACGCGCGCCTTCGGCAGCCTAATTGGGTCACTGAGAGATTTCAATCTCGATGGGCCGCACAGTCGCGGCAGTCCGGATGCTGCCTCGGGCCATCCCTTAGATCGTAATCCGCTCGACCTCATCGAGCGTAATCACGTCTCCGGTCCGATCATAAAGTTTCGTCGTGCGAGGACTCTCATGCGCCGCCATCGCTTGCGCGTTCTCCAATGTACCGCCGGCTTCGAGATAGGCCGTGATGCCCGTGGCGCGGAAGGTGTGGCAGCCGATCCGAACGCGCGTGCCGAGATCGGCAGCGCTCCTTCGAAGACATCCTTGCCTACGTGTCCCAGGGCGAGACCGTTCATGCCGGGGAGTTCTTCGGCTCGGGCACTGTTGGAAACTGTTGCGGCTTCGAAACCGGCCGGTTCCTCGATGATGGCGATGTGATCGAACTGGAGGTCGAGCCCATCGGGGTGCTTCGAAACGCCGTCAAGCGCCAGTCGGCGGTTTGAGCGGCGTCGATGAAGGCGACTGGCCGGGTATTGACTGGCCGAAACAGAGAAGGATGCTGAACATGATCGACGACAGGACGGCCCCGTATGGCGCAGCTATTCTCCGGATAACCGCAGGTCTGGCTTTCGGGGGGCGGGTGAGTCATGAGGGGCCTCCCGCCGGATTTCGGACGGGGTCTGTCCGGTCCGGCATCGGAACGCTTTGCGAAAGTTCGCGACATCGTTGAACCCCATCGGCAAACCGATGTCGTCGATGCTGTGGCTGGTCTTCAGATATTCGACCGCCAGCGAACGATAGACGTCGTCCAGGCGGCCGATCGGATCATCGGTTCGACGCCGGCCTTCTCGCAAGCCTCTACGTTGCCAGCGCTGAAATATCCGGTGTCCGCCAGCAGATGTTCAACCTCGCCCAGGGCCCCAGGCAACGCCTCGATCTTCTCCAGCATCGGTTTGACCTGGTTCTTGTCGTTGGGCGGCTGGACCACGTCGGTCGCCACCTCGATCCGCTTGCGCACGGCTTGAGTCGCGGTCATGACTCCGGCGCCCCGGCCTTGCGCAGGCCGTCAATGACGCGCTCCAATTCGGCGATCCTAGCAGGGTTATCACTCGGAACGCTCGCGCGAAGTCGGGCAATTGTGAAAGTGCGGTTCATTGCCAGTCCCGCCTGAGCTTCGGATAGCGCTTCAGGAAGCCCGCCGAGATGCGCCAGAGCGGCCCCCAGAATGAAATGCGAGCTCGGATAATTCCTGTCGGCTTCGATCGACCGGCGCAGCCAATCGACCGCCTCCTCTTCCCTGCCGAGCTGAAATTTGGCCAATCCAGCGAACATGCACCAGAGGTAGACATCCCTGTCGCGGGGACTGAGGCGCAACGCCTCCTGGATGTGAGCCTCGGTCTCCTCGGGCTGACCGAGGAGAAGCTTGATGTCGCCAATTTGCGCGTGCGCGGCAGCCAAGTTTCGATCGAGTTCCAACGCCCGCTCGCAGGAGCGGATGCCCTGAAGGCTGCGATTGGTATGCATTTGGACCACCCCCAGCAACAGATGGGCGATCGCATTCTCAGGAGCGAGGGACAGCGCTTTGGTCAGAGATTCTTCGGCGGCGGCAATCCGCGCGGTTCGATCATCAGGAAGGAATATTGTCGCGACCGCTAGATTGACGGAGGCAATGCCGACCAGCCCCATGCCGTTGGCGGGATCGAGCGCCGCCGCCCGCTCGAACAAGCGGCGCGCCTCAGCGAGATTGTCGGCCGTGACGCCCTTATTCCACCAAGCCCAGCCTTGAAAGATGAGGTCGATCGAGTCGGGGTTCGGCGACTGTTCCGCGCGTCGCGCCTCGGCGGCGATGAGTTCGGTGTTGAGCGCGCCTGCCAAGCGCGCGACGATTTCGTCCTGCATGTCGAAAAGATCGGCGAGCGGCTTGTCGAACCGCGCCGCCCAGAGATGTTTGCCGCGCTCGGCGTCGATCAGCTGGACATTGACGCGCATCCGGGCTCCGGCCCGCTGAACGCTGCCCTCGAGGATATAGCGGATGTTCAGCTCGCGCCCGATCTGCTTGAGATCAACGCGCCTGCCCTTGTAGGTGAAGGCGGTGTTGCGACCGATCACGATAGAGCCGCCGATGCGCGAGAGATCCGTGGTCAGGCTGTCGGTCACGCCGTCGACGAAATGCTCCTGCTCGGGATCGCCGCCGAGGTTGGCGAACGGCAAGACCACGATGGAAAGGCGCGGCGGCTCCTGCTCGTTCGGCGCGGAGGCGGAGGGGGTGGACGCCGGCCCTTCCGACCCGGTCCCGATTGCGTAGACCCGCACCGGCCGGGCGATACTCTTGAGGTCCTTCGCGCCGAGATCGAGGAAGTGCGCCTCGACCCGGCCCCCGCACGTGTTCGTACGCGGCGCCCTAAATGAAAACGCCGCCGGGCTCGCAAATGCCTTCGAGTCGCGCAGTGATGTTGACGCCGTCGCCAAGGATGTCGTCGTCCTCGACGAGCACGTCGCCTAGGGTGACGCCGATGCGATAGTGGATGCGCTTGTCTTCGGGCGTCCCGGCGTTGCGCTCGGTCATGAGCTTCTGGATCGCGATCGCGCATTCGACCGCGGCGACCACCGAAGAAAACTCGATCAGCAGCCCGTCGCCGGTCGTCTTGACGATGCGGCCGCCCTTGCTCACGACAAGCGGAGCCGCCGCCTCGCGATGCTCGCGCACCGCCCGCGCGGTCCCCGCCTCGTCCTCGCCCATGAGGCGCGAGTACCCGACCACGTCGGCGGCGAGGATCGCGGCGAGCTTGCGGGTTTCGGTCATCGAGTTCCCCAAGACCGGGCTTATCTTAACATGAGGCAAGGCACGATGAGGGGTCGCTTCGGGTCGAGTTGGGTCGAGTTGACCCGTTCGCCGGGCCGTCAGTGAACGACCGGTAGTTGCCCACCGCTGTCGTGTCCCGCGTTGTGTCGATGCAGGGTTGAACAGCACGGTTCTCAATCTAAAATCGGACCGAATGGCCCAGACCTCTTCGGCCGAACGGGACGCTTCTGGCAAATCAGACGTCCGTTGTTCGAGGCGACACGGGAAGCAACGCTATCTGAGCCGCCTTGCGTAGGATGCCGCCGTCGCCTTGCCTGCAGCGGCGTTGTCACGGGAACCTGAATTTGCGACGCGAAGTCCGGAAGTCACAGCTCGGGCTCATGCTTCCGTCGCGGCTCGCCACCTCCGGAACGCGTCGTCTCTAAGGACGCGGAGCGTGCTGCGGGACGTGAGATGGCGCTGGACGTTGAACGTGTTATGGACGGCGGCATGAACGGACAGGAACCGTTGGGCTGATCCGGGCGATTTGAACCGCTGCATCTTGCGTTCGCGTCGTCGCGTCGGCTG
>NZ_JBKQOT010000416.1:0-3464 GCF_052145395.1 Roseiarcus sp. | reverse complement strand
TGTCAAAGGATTTCGAGGCGACAATCGAATCCTCACTCGCATGGCTCCAATTGGCCCTCGCTTTCCTCCTTATGCGAAGGATTGCGCGGAAAAACGAAGCCGTTTGAATTTCGAGTCGGGCTCTGAGCAGACTGTCGAGACCCTTAAGAAGCTGGCGCTCGAGGGGAGGAGCGCCGCCTGGATCGCCGCGGCGCTGGGCGCGCCGTCGCGCAACGCCGTCATCGGCAAGGCCAACCGGATCGGGATCAAGCTCAACGGCGTTCGCTCGGCGCCCTTCGGGGGAGAGCCTGGCTTCGAACCGCGGCCGATCCCATGGGGCCGGGCGCGCTCGCCGTCGGTCGAAGGAGAGCCGCGTTCGGATGATGCGCCCGCCAAGCTCCCCTGGAGGGGAACCATTTCCAGGGCGCGAAGCCGCGCGCCGGCCCTCCTCCGCGCGACGCGACGGGCGGACCGGCGGGTCTACGCCACGGCCGAGGTGGGCGAAATGCGGCGCATCGGGCTCGCTGAGATCGGCGAGGCCCATTGCCGATGGCCGCTCGGCGATCCGATGCAGGAAGACTTCGCCTTTTGCGGTCTTCAGGTCGCCAGGGGTCACGCCTATTGCCCCGGCCATTGCCGGCTGGTTTACCGGGCGACGAGCTCGAGCGCTTGACCCGCGAAAAGGATCTGGGACATGAGTGCGGCGGTCAGAGGAATCCGCCGACGGACTGCATCTCCTCCGCGCCCGGCGTCGTGAGTCGGATCATGTCCAGCGCGAGCGCAAGCCATCCGCGGCTCATCGCATATTGCAGGGCCGCGTCGAAATCGGCGAGGCGGCCCATGTTCTCTCGCAAGAAGGCGGCCTGCGCTTCACTCAGCCGGAGTGACTGGCGCGCGCGGATTTTCTTCGCCTGGAAGATCGACAGCAGGGCCCGAGCATAGTCCTCGTCGGCCGGCAGTCTGGCCATGGATTCGCACTCCCACAAGCGTGGCGCCCGCGTCCGTCGCTCATATCGGGCGCCCGGAGCGCTCTTGGTTCGTCGCCCGAGCGCCGTCCGCGCGCCAAAACCACTATTTCGCGCCAAAATGTCGGATTCAGGGCTTCGGACGTCGGAGTGCTCACCAAAGCGACATTTTGCTGAAAACAGAGGCCGGCGTGGCCCGATTTCGCCAGAATGAGCCCCTTGATTTAAGGAATCGAGGCGGATCTCCCCTTCTGCCTGCAGGAGCCGGCGCACGCTCCGAAGTCCCCGGCCCCTACTCGGTCGGCGCCGGCTTTACCGGGATCGGGCCGTCGACGGTCTTTCCCGCCGCTTTCTCCAGCCGGGGCTTCAGCGCCCCGATGACGCGCTCGGTCTCAGAAGTCCAGCCGAGCGGCGCCGGGGCGGTCGGGCCGCTGCCCGACCCGCCGCCGGTCATGTGGACGACCTTGTAGCCCTCGTCCTTCAGCCGCTTCATGAGCATCGGGACCATCGCCGCCGTCCACGGATGATTGTCGTGCATCAGCAGCATGCCCTTGCGGCCGTTCTTTTCCAGCCGCTCCATCACCAGCTTCAGTTCCTCGTCGGGCGTCATCTTGTTCCAGTCGGACGCCCAGAGGTCGACCCCGAAGACGCCAACGTCGTTGGCGGCGAGCCACGCGTTGAGTTCAGGCGTGTCCGCGAAGCCGGGGTAACGGAAGAACGGCGCCTCGGGCTTCAGGTCCTTCGGTTTGGACCCCGACACGTCGCGCCCGTAGGCGGCCTTCTCGACCGCGATCATGCCCCGCAAAATGTCGGCGCGGGCCGCCGCATCGCCGCCGGACAGGTAGCGGAGGGTCGGCTGCGGGTGGGACCAGGTGTGAAACGCCACTGTATGCCCGTCCAGAACCTCGCGCCGGGCGAGTTGCGGCAGCCCCTCGGCGTTGCGGCCGATGTCGAAGAAGGTCGCGCGCACGCATTCCTCCTTGAGCGCGTCGAGGACTTTTGGCGTATTCGCGGCGTCCGGGCCGTCGTCGAAGGTGAGGATCACCTCGTGGTCAGTGAGCGGTATTGTCCGCGGGTAAGTCTTGAGGCCGACTTCGAGCCCACCCTGCGTCCCGACAGCGACGACGCGCGCCGTCCCGAGCCTGTCGGGGCCGCATTCGGCCGCCGCCGCGGCGCTCGCGCTCAGTCCCAGCGCCAGAAGCGCGCCGGCGATCCGCATTGACAATTCCTGTCGCTTAAGGGAAAGGGCCTTCTTGCTATCGGGGAGCGATGGGGTCAAGTGCGCGCCTTTCCGATTCCCGTTTACGGACCGTTACCGGGATCGTTCTAGTTTGTCCGCGGATATTTTGGGGTCGGCCGTTAATCGGCGGACCCAGGGCGGACGGGACAGGGGTCGATGACGCTGGACGGCAGGACGTTGTTTTCACGAGCTTTGGCAGGAGGCGCACTGGCGCTCGCCGGCCTGCTTGCGGGTTGCGGCGGCGGGAGCGGGCCGATCGACGTCGCGGGCCTCAACTATCCCAGGCCGCACGACTACCCCGTCCACGGGATCGACGTCTCCAAGTTCCAGGGCGAGATCGACTGGAACAAGGTCGCCGACAGCGGCGTGAAGTTCGCCTGGATCAAGGCCACTGAGGGCGGCGACCATGCCGACGAGCGCTTCCAGGCGAACTGGGAAGGGGCGAAGGCGGCGGGCGTGCCGCACGGCGCGTACCATTTCGTGTACTGGTGCCGGTCGCCGATGGAGGAGATGGCCTGGTTCGAGCAGAACGCGCCGGCCGATCCCGACGCCCTGCCCCCGGTGCTCGACGTCGAGGCGACCCCGACCTCGAAGACCTGCCACCGCCACCTAACGCAGGAGGGCGCGATCCACGACATGCAGGTCATGCTCGACGAGATGGAGCGCCACTACGGCAAGCGGCCGATCATCTACACGACCGTCGATTTTTACCAGGCTATTCTGGTCGACGGCGCCTTCTCCAACTATGCGATCTGGGTGCGCTCGACCAAATACCATCCGGCGGTGAAGTACGGCGACCGCGTATGGCGGTTCTGGCAGTACCAGTCTGACGGCACCGTGCCGGGGATCGGGGGCAAGGTCGACAGGGACGCCTTTTACGGCACGCAGGAGCAGTGGGCGAAGTTCTTGAGGGATCCTGCCGTCCGTCCCATCGAGAACGAACAACCCGCGGCGGCGGTCCAAGAGGCCGCCGCGGCGCCGGCGCCCGGGCCCGCGAACCCATCCGCCGCCGAAGCCCTCGCGCCCTCGGCGCCGCCGGACCCGGTCACCCAGTCGTCGGACGATCGCTAGAGCAAATGTCGTCCGGTTAAACCAGCTCCATCGTTGCAACCATCCGCAGGGAGTCGAAAGCGCCTGTCTGTCGACAGGCTCTGGCGACGAATCCGGTCGCCTCGGTGCGGTCGGCGCGAGGCATTTGGATTTCCCCGCGCATCCGCCGAACGAGGCGCATTGCGACTTTGGTGCACGGATAGGGCGGTGGCGGTCTTTTAAGGAGTTTA
>NZ_JBKQOT010000415.1:0-3810 GCF_052145395.1 Roseiarcus sp. | reverse complement strand
CGATCCGTAGAGGCCGCCCATGCTCCGGTAGTGGGGATTGAGGACAACCCCAGACCGCGCATAGACGCGGTCCGCGGCCAGCGCCAGCATTGCGCCCCCCGCTCCGGCATTGCCGCGCAATCCGCTTGATGCCTTGGTGGCCCCGGACGAGGGCGAAGTTCTCGATTTGCTCGTGCAACGCCGGCGCGACAAGGCTGCAGCGGGGAAACTGATCCTCGAGCTGCTCAAATAGCGGAGTCACTACCCAATAGCTCAACGTCGGAGGCCGCCGCGGCGGAGCGTTTCGGAAGGCGACTCGTGAAAGCGGGCTTTGTAGTCGGCGGCGAATCGGCTGAAAGAGCCGAAACCATGCGCGTTCGCGACCGAAGTGACCGAACCGCCGTCCTGCCCGGCCCGGGCCAGATCGCTGCGCGCCACGGGCGAACAACATTCCAGACGCAACGCCCGCAAATGCGCCATCGGCGTCGTGTCGCGGAAGCGGCTAAAGGCCAGTTGCAAAGACCTTGCGCTGACGCCCGCGGCTAAGGCCACATCGGCGAGTCCGATGGCCTTGACCGCATTCTCCTCGATGAACCGCTCGGCGCGGCGCACGCAAGCAGGAGCGAGCGAAGTCTCCGCTCAGCCGGCTAAGCGGGATGTCGCGCACCCAGAAGTTGTTCACGGGATCGACGAAGAGCCAATAGACGCCGTGCATCGCCGCGAGCGCGACGAGCGACGCCAGGTTCAGCCAGAACGCGACTCCGTCGTTGCCGGTGACGATGACCAGCGCGAGCAGAACGACGATCGACGTGGGTTCGCCGGCACCGCCGATAGTGAAGCCCGGATAATAGATTTGCTGCCCCATCCGGTACTCCTGCTCGCCAAGACGGAGCTTGCCGGGCATTTCCAGGGCGTGAGAAAGCGCCAGGCTCATCGTCTTCGCGACCAGCATGATCGCCAAAATCTGCAGCCCGTGAATCATGACCGCCACATCTGAGCTCCCTGCATCCATCGAGAACCAGGCGGCGCGATAGCGGTTCCACGGGGAGGCACAAAAAACCGACATGCTGGCGATCATGTCGCCGCGTGCGGTCGGGAACCAGCCTGTGCGGTGGCTTCAACAGACAGTCTAGGTACATCAGATGCCACAGGTGACTCGAACCTCAATGGAGATTGCACGCCGGGTCCCTGTAGGCGAATATCGTTTGCGTGATGAAGCTCCTCGAACGCAAGTCGGAGCTGGCGGCGATCCGGTCCCTGGTGCGCCATGGCGGCCTCTCGATCGTTGAGGGCGGAGCGGGGCTCGGCAAGACTGCAATGCTCAATGCTGCTTGCGCCATAGCGAGCCGAGAGCGCCGGCTGGTGCTTCGGGCGCGCGGCTCGGATCTGGAGCGCGAGTTCGCCCTTGGAGTCGTCCGCCAGCTCTTCGAGCGCCACTGCGCTGACGCGGGCGAGGACGAGAGGGCGGCGCTGTTCGCAGGCGCCGCGCGCGCGGTTCGCGCCCTGCTTGTCCCTACGGTCGCAGACGATGGCGAACAGGATGCGTTTGCCGTTTTGCACGGGCTATATTGGTTGACGATGAATATCGCCGGGCGCCATCCGGTCCTGATCGCTGTCGATGATGCGCACTGGGGTGACGACGCCTCGCTTCGGTGGCTCGCCTACCTGGCGCCGCGCTTGCTCGGCCCCGAGATCGCGGTCGTCGTGGCGCTCCGTCCCCATGAACCGCAATCCCAGATGCGGGAAGTCGCAGCGGTGCGCGCAGCCGCCAGCTCGACGATCGGTCTGGCGCTGCTGACGGAGCAGGCGGTCGCCAAGATTGCGCGGGGAACGCTTACAGCGGGCGCTGAAGCTGACGCGTGCGCCGCCATCCATCGCGCCACTGGCGGCAACCCGTTTTACGTTCATGAGCTCTTGCGCGCGTTGGAACGCTCGGGTGAGCGCCATGGGGCGTCGGCGATTGAGGGGGCGTTGGACCGCGGCGGGATCGAAGGCGTCGCATTGCAGCTCGGCGCACGCCTGCGGGCCTTGAACCCCTCCTCGCTGAGTCTGGCTCAGGCCATCGCGGTCCTGGGCGATGACTGCGAGCTTCGGCATGCCGCCACGATGGCGCGAATGGATGTTGGCGAGGCCGCATGTCATGCGACCGAACTCGTTCGCATTGACGTCCTCGGCCAGGATCGGCCGCCACGCTTCATCCACCCGATCGTCCGGCATGCCGTCGTCCAGACGCTGTCGAGCGCGGACCAGGATGCCGCGCATCGAACGGCGGCACGGGTGCTCCACGCCGACCGCGCGGCCCCCGGGCGGGTCGCCGCGTACATCATGAGATTGCCCTGCGCCGGCGATGCTTGGATGGCGGCGCGGTTGCGCCAGGCCGCCCGGGAGGCGCTCAGCGCCGGCGCGCCGGCCGCCGCCGCTGAGCTGCTCAAACGTGCGCTGGCGGAGCCGCCGCCGCATGACCAGCGGATCGACGTGCTCCGCGAGGCTGCTCGAGCCGAGCAGCAGGCTGGACGTGCGATCGCCTGCCAGCTCCTCGAGGACGCTCTGGCGATCAGCGAAGATCCCTTGTTGCGACCGGAGATCGCCTCACAGCTTGCCCAAGCCTACGCGGCGCTTTTTCGCTGGACCGACGCCGTTCACGTTCTCGAACATGCGCTGGCCGAGCTCCGCGATGCGCCCGAAGCCGTCACGGTCGGTCTGCAGAGCCAATTGGTCGCGGTCGGGTTACAGGATGCACGCGTTGCTCCGCGTGCGCTGCAGATGATGAAGCAATTGTCTGGTCGGCCCTCGAACGCTTCCGCGGATGCGCTGCGCATCGCTGAGGGTATGGTCGCCATCTTGACCGGGCGGCCGGCGGACGAGGCTGCTCTGCCGCTCGAAACGGCGCTGACGAATATCGGCTCACAGAACGCTGACTGGGACATGCAGGCGGCGTTGTGGTGGAGCCTGATCACGGCGGAGCGGTTCAGCGCCGTTGATACCGCGGTTCAGGGCGCGAAGGTGAGAGCCGATCGTTCCGGCAGTTCGCGCGGCCTCGTCGCGGTCTACAGCACGCTCGGCTTATTGAAACTTCGCCTCGGCGCCCTTGCAGAGGCAGATGCCGCGGGGCGGATCGCTCTACAGGTCCTAATTACCCCATATAATACAATGAATTAAGAGAGCGAAAAAACTCGCAACCACCTATGACGATGCCCGACGGAACCATCGTCACCGACAAGGTCAATGAAATGTGGGGAACGGACATGACCCAGACCGTCACCTTCGAGGAGGGGCGGGCCTATGTTTTCGTCGCCGTCGAACACGCGAACTCAGAAATCGTCGGCATTCACGCCGCGCGTTCCGCCAATCGCTTCGAGGCGCTGGAGCCGGTCCGGCAGGGGTGCATCGGTGCTTCGGCTCCATCGCGCCCGGCGTGGCGCGTGGGCTCAAGCTGCGTCACGATCATGGCTCCAATTACATGTCCGGCGATTTCCAGGACGAGATCAAATGTCTGGGCATCGAAGCTTCGCCGTCCTTCGTCCGCGAACCCGAGGGCAATGGCGTCGCCGAGCGCTTCATCCGAACCCTGAAGGAGAACTTGCTCTGGGTGCGGACGTTCAAGACCATCGAGGACCTGCGCGCCGAGCTCGTCGCATTCGCCAGACGCTACAATGAAACTTGTCCGCCCATTCTTCATCGGTCAGGTCACTCTCATAGCGCAGCCCGCTGCGGTCATAGCGGGCGCGGTTCTCCTTGGTCCACACGGGATGCCCCCCAAAATCGATGCAGGGGCAGGAAATGGTAACGGAATCAGTGGGTTCAAGACCAACCCGCTAACCGATTCAAATG
>NZ_JBKQOT010000414.1:0-7043 GCF_052145395.1 Roseiarcus sp. | reverse complement strand
GGCCTGACCACGCTGATCGGGCCGATGATGAACAGTGCGGGACTGTACTGGATCGCCATCGAGCTGACCACGCTGGTGAGCACGTTCCTGGTCGCCTTCGAGCGCGCGCCGGAGAGCATCGAGGCCGCCTGGAAATACATCATTGTCGTATCGGCCGGCATAAGCCTCGCCCTGCTTGGCACCGTGCTGTTCTATTGGAGCGGCACGTTCGTGATCGGGCCGACCTACGACATGACCTGGACGACCTTGCAGGAGGCCGCGCCGCGCCTCAATCCTGCGCTGGTGTCGCTGGCGTTCCTTCTCGTTCTGATCGGCTACGGCACAAAGGTCGGCCTCGCGCCGATGCACACCTGGCTGCCCGACGCGCATAGCGAAGGCCCAGCTCCCGTGTCGGCGCTGCTGTCGGGCGCGCTGCTCAACACGGCCATGGTCGGGGTGGTTCGCTATCTCGCCATCGCGGACGCCGCAGGGATCTCGAGGCTCGCGCGGGGCACGTTGCTGGCGCTCGGCGCCTTCTCGCTCTTCGTCGCGGCTCTCTTCATCGTGCGCCAGAGGGGCGTCAAGCGCCTCATGGCGTATTCCAGCGTCGAGCACATGGGGATCATCGCGCTGGGTTTCGGATTCGGCGGTTCATTGGGAATCGCGGGGGCTCTCTACCACATGCTGAACCATTCGCTGAACAAATCAGCGATGTTCTTCGCTGCCGGCGCCGTTATGCGCGCCTACCAGACGAAGCGCATCCCGAGCATCCGGCGCGTGCTCAAGCATTTTCCCGTCCTCGGAGGCCTATGGCTGGCGGGCGCTGTCGCCATCACCGGAGCGCCGCCGTTCGGCCTGTTCCTGAGCGAACTCACCATCATCCGCGCGGGGCTGGCGGCGTCCCAGAATATCCTGATCGGTCTCATGGCGGTCCTCCTCATCGTCATCTTCGTCGGCTTCCTGAACCAGTTCAGGATCATGTATTTTGAGGATGGTGAGTCGAACGACCCTGACGTCCGCGCCGTCACGCCTTGGATGATCGCGCCGATGTGGCTTGCGATCGTTCCGCTGCTCGTTTTGGGGCTTTGGTGGCCGCAGGCGTTTTGGGACCACTTTCAGACGATCGCGCTGTCCCTTGGCGCCTCAGATGTGACGGGGACGGCGCCATGATCGGAACACGGGCGCGGAGACTTTCGCCGGACGATATTCGATCGGTCGCCGAAGCGCTGTTGGCTGCGGGGGGCCGGGTTCGGTTCGCCTACGCCTGGTCGCCGGCAGAGAGCCAGGTGGAAGTGCGTTACATCGCGTCGGTTCCCGATCAGCGCGATTTCGAAATGTGGGTTGTGAGGGGCGCCTGGGAGTTGCCGAGCCTCGCGGCGATCTTTCCCTCGCTCGGCTGGTACGAGAGGGAAATGATGGACCTGAGCGGGCTCAGTTTCATCGATCATCCGGAGCCTTATCCGCTTGTCCTCAAAGACAGCGGGCAGGAGTTCGGGCAGGAGTTGATGAACGCCGTCCCCGCAGCGAGCGGTCGCCCCCGCCTTCCCGATATCGACGCCGTCGACGTCCAGCAGTTGCCGTTCGGGCCGATCCGGGCGGATGTGCTGGAGTCCGCCGAATTCACGTTCCTCTACGTCGGCGAACATATCATCCATTACCAGCCGCGCCTCTTCTTCAAGCACCGCGGCATGGAGACCTGCTTCGAGGGCGCGGATCCACAGCGGGCGGTCGTGACGGCCGAACGCGTGTCCGCGGTGGGGTCGGTCGCGCATGCGCTCGCCTATTGCGAAGCAGTCGAGCGGGCCGCGACCTGCGCCGTCCCCGTTCGGGCGAATGCGCTGCGCGTCCTGCTCGCGGAACTCGAGCGCATCTATAATCACCTCCACTACCTTGGCCACCTGTGCCACACGACCACGCTCAAGGTCGGAGAAGCGCAAGGAAAGCTTCTGGAGGAGAAGGCGAAACAACTGAACGCCCGCCTGACCGGGAGCCGCTTCCTGCGCAGCCTGCTCATCCCGGGCGGACTGCGCCGCGACCTCGAGCCCGGACAGTGGCTTGGCGACGCCCTGGAAAGCCTGCGAGAGGAGTTCGCCACCTACGTCGGGAAGCTCGAGAACTCCGAGAGTCATCTCGATCGGCTGATCACAACCGGTCTGCTCCGGCAAAAGGTGGCGTTCGATCAAGGCGCGACAGGACCAGTGGCAAGAGCGTCCGGCGTCGTCCGCGACTTGCGCCTCGACCATCCCTACGCGCACTACGATGGCCTGCCGCTGACGGCGCCGACGTTCGACGACGGCGACGCTTACGCCCGGGAGCGGGTCCGCTTCGCAGAAGTCGAAGCGTCTTTCGTTCTGTGCCAGCGCATTCTTCTGCTCCTCGAGGCCGGGCCCGTTCGCGTCGAATGCAACCCGGCGCCTCATGCGGAAGGACTCGGATGGACTGAAGGACCCCGCGGCGCGGTTTACTATGCCGTACACGTCGGCGCGGACGGCCGGCTCGCACGCGTCAAGATCAAGTCACCGTCCTTCTCGAACTGGCGCGCGTTTCCCTTCACCGTGCACGACACCAACATGATGGACTATGCGATCAACGAAGCCAGTTTCGGTCTGACCATCGCCGGCTGTGACCGGTAGGAGCGGCTCATGGCCCTGTGGACATTCTTCGGACTTGCGAGCGGAAAGGCGACGACCAACTGGCCCGGGACCGGCGAAGACTCCGGGCAGCAGGGCGTGCTCGGCATGCCCCGATACAATCCCGCAGCCTGCCGCGAGGGATGCGCGGATTGCGCCGCGGTCTGCCCGACGCATGCGATCGAGGCCCGCGCCGGCGGCCTCGCCGTCGACTACGGACGCTGCGTCGTCTGCCAGCTTTGCACTGAAGCCTGTCCGACCGATGCGATGACGCCATCTGAGGATTGGGCCTTCGGGGTCACGAACCGGCAGGATCTCATTTGGTCCGAAACGAGCGTGCGAGCGCGCGCGGCCGCGACGCCCGAACGCAAAGCCTTTCGCCGCAGCCTGCACATTCGCCATGTCGACGCCGGCTCGTGCAACGGTTGCGAGTCGGAACTGCAGGCCTTGAACAACCCCTTCTACAATCTGCATCGGCTCGGGATCTTCTTCACCGCGTCCCCTCGTTTCGCCGATCTCCTTCTGGTCACCGGCCCCGTGACCAACGCAATGCGCGAGCCGTTGATGACGGCCTACGAGGCGATGGCCGATCCGCGCTGGGTGATGGCGGTGGGCACATGCGCGGTGTCGGGAGGAATTTCCGGCGGCAACTACGCCTCGGGGACCGGCCTCGAAGGCGTTCTTCCGGTCGACGTCTATTTGCCCGGCTGCCCGCCGAACCCCGCGGCTATCATGGAAGCGTTGCTGATGTTCCTCAATCGCGCCTCGCAGCGCGTGAGCGGAGGGCGGATCGATGGCTAGCGCGCTCCTGCTCGCCGCCGCTGCTCTGTGGCTCGCCGCCGCGATCCTCGCCTTGGGCGGCGTCCTCACGCTCAGTCGTTTTGCGCTCGCGGCCGGTGCCGCGGCTGGCGTGGCCGCCGCGGTGGTGGGCCTTCCGAATGCGAGCGAGACGGTAACGCTTCCCGGCCGGCTTGCCGCGGAAGTCGTGAATTTTGGCATCGCGCCGCAGGGATTGTGGTTGATGGGCTTCGGCCTCGTCCCGGCGATATTCGCCTGCTCCCTCGGTTCCCCCACTGCCGGCGGGGGGCGAGGCTGGCTGTTCGGCGCCGCGCTGAGCCTCCTTGGCGCGCTCGGCGTGTTCGGCCTGCAGAATGGCGCCGCCCTCCTGATCGCCTGGGAGGCCATGAGCCTCGGCGGCGCCATCATGATCCTCGCGGACGGTCTGGGACCGGAAGGCGGCCGGCCTGTTCTCTTCATGCTTGCGCTTCTCGAAGCCGGCGCGGTGGCCCTGGTCCTTGCCATCGCGCTGCTCGGACTTCATGCGGGAGATCTCCAATTCGACCGATACCAGGCCGCCGCACCGGTCTTGTCGGAGGCTGCGCAGATCGGCCTGGGCGTTCTCCTGCTCGTCGGCTTCGGCGCGAAGCTCGGTTTGTTGCCGTTCTACGAATGGTTCCCAGGTGCCTACGGCTCCGGTAGCGGAGCGTCCGGCGCGATTATGTCGGGCGTCGTCATGAATGCGGCGTACTTCGCCCTCGCGCGCGCTCTGATGAGCTGGCTGCCGGTCTCGCCGCAAGGCGCTTTTCCCGTGCTCGCCATCCTGGTCATCACGGTCGCCACCATCAGCGCGATTCTGACGATTCTATACGCCTTCCAGCAGGACGACTGGCGAACCCTGTTGAGCTTCTCTTCCGCTGAGAATGCATCGATCGCAGTCGCCGCTCTCGGCGCGGCGATGCTGTTTCGCAACGAGCGCCTCGACGACCTCGCCGGCCTCGCCTGGACGGTGGCGCTCCTTCATCTCGCCGGTCACGCGCTTGCAAAAGGAGCGCTTTTCCTCGCAGCGGACGGATTGCGGCGCGTGACGGGCAGTTATCACATCGCCTATGCCGGCGCCGGAAGACATTGGTTCTTCGGGGTTGGCGCCCTGCTTGCGGCCATGAGCCTGGCGGCGATGCCGCCCACTTCCGGCTTCGTAAGCGAGTGGTTCGTCTTCCAGACCGTCTTCCAGGGTTTCCATGTTCCCTATCTCAGCGGCCGGCTTGTACTCGCCCTGACCGGCGCGGGCCTCGCCCTTACGGTGGCGGTGGCGCTTGCGACCTTCGTCAAGGTCGTGGGGCTCGGCGTGCTGTCCCGAAACCGCGCCCGGGGGGCTTCCATCGAGCGACCCTACATCGGCTCGGTCGGCCTCCTCGGCCTCCTGACGCTGGCGCTCGGGGCGGGAATGCCGCTCTGGCTGCGAGCCCTCGATCGCGCGACGACGGCGCTGTTCGGGATGCAAATTGCATCCCGGATGCATGATGGAGCGCTGCTTGTTCCCCTTACCGCCAAGTTCGCATTCATTTCGCCGAGTCTTCTCGTGATCGTGATGCCGCTCCTCTCGTTGCTTCCGATCGCTTTGGCAGTCGCCACATCTCGCAGGCCGATTCGGCGAACGCCGGTCTGGTACGGCGGCCTCTCTCCCGACCGGAGGCGGGCTTCGACGACGGCGCTGACCTTCTCCAACGCGATGCGGACCTTCTACAGCTTCGTCTACCGGCCCACCGCCGCCACCGAGCGCGACGCGGATGCCGGCGGCTATTTCGTGACCAAGCTGAGTTTCGAGCACGACGTGGCCCCGATTTTCGGGCCTCTGGTGTTTCAGCCCGCCGTCATCATAGTGCAGGGGCTGGCTGCGAGGCTGCGGGTCCTGCAGTCGGGGCAGCTCAACTTCTATCTCAGTCTGATTGGATTGCTCCTCGTGCTGATCCTCGGACTGACGTTGTTTTGAGATGTAGGAAGAATCGAAGTGATATGGACGTATGGGGCGATAGCGTTCTTTGGCGTGCTGGGTTGCTGGGCAAGGTTTGCCCAGTCGACCCTGGTGCAGCTCGTGTACGGCCGGGACTTTCCCTATGCGACAATGACCATCAACGTCATGGGAAGCTTCCTCATGGGGTTTCTCTTCGTCGAAACGCTTGAGCGCCTCACGCTGGCGCCGTGGATTCGCACTGGGGTTCTGACCGGATTCCTCGGCGGCTACACAACGTTTTCCACGTTCGAGATGGAGACGCTGTTGCTCGCCGAAGGCGGGGAGATGGCGAAGGCCGCGCTCTATGTCGTTCTCTCGGTCGGACTCGGTCTCGCCGCCGCATTTGGAGGAGCCTATATCGCGAGAAATCTCTGAAGGGAGAAAACTTATGAACAACGACATCCTGATTGTCCGCGTCTATCTGCACGAGGCCGATCAGGGAAAGCGCAAGCGCTTGATGCAGGAAATCCTCGCACTTCTTCAGGAGCGGCACGCCGTACAGGCCGTCACAGTGTTTCGAGCCATTGCCGGCCTGGGCGCAAGCGGAGAAGTACGGGCCGACGACGTCCTGCGCCTCAATGTCGATCTTCCGATTGTCGTCGAGTTCTTCGACGAGCCGAAGGTCGCCGAGGCCGCCATAGCGCTGCTCAATGGCCTCATCCCCGGCGGTCACATCGTCTCATGGCCTGCACAGCGCCATGGCGCCGCCGCGCCGCCGAAGCGGGCGTTGGGAGGTGCGCGATAGCGGTTCGCCGCGTCCAGATCGCCGTCTCCAAGGGGTCCACTGCTTGCCGGTGCAGGTTGTGTGTTATGCGTAGACTTGAGCAGGAGGGGTAGATGACAGCCGTTTGGGCCCTTGCGGCATTATGGTTAGGGCTTGCGCTTACTGCGAGCCTCCTTTCGATCTGGCTCCGCATATCGACAGCGTTGTCCGAAATCGTGGTCGGCGCCATCGCGCAGCTGATTATCGGCGCAGTGATCGGGTCAGCAGTGCTCGGCACGGACGAATCGTGGATTAAATTTCTGTCCGGCATCGGCGCCATTGTGCTGACATTCCTGGCCGGCGCGGAACTCGATCCGCAGGTGTTCAAACTCAAATGGAAAGAGGCGGCCGCGTCGGGCCGGTGAGCTTTCATTTTCCGTTTCTCGGATGCGCGGCGGCGGCGCGCTATCTGCTCGGCTGGCGTCCAATGGCCAGCTGGCTCGCTGGCGTTGCCATGTCGACGACGTCGGTTGCCGTCGTTTACGCCTTGATGATCGAGTTCGGGCTCAACAGCGTAGAATACGGTACGACGCTTTTGGCGGCCTGCTTCGTCACGGATCTGGGCACCGTGGTTGCGCTTGGGCTGATCTTCGCCCCTTTCACGATGAGGACGGTAGTTTTCATCGGCGTAGGCATCTTGGTTTTCGTAATCCTGCCCTGGCTCACTCCGCGCTTCTTCAAGTTGTACGCCAATCGACCGTCGGAGCTGGAGACTAAATTCCTGCTTCTATGTCTGTTTGGCACGGGGGCGTTGGCAACCTGGGCGGACAGCGAGGCGGTACTCCCGGCCTATCTCATCGGGATGGTGCTTGCGGGCACCGTCGGAAAGGATCATGCGCTGGTCAGACGGCTGCGGACTCTGACTTTCGGTCGATTGACG
>NZ_JBKQOT010000413.1:0-19076 GCF_052145395.1 Roseiarcus sp. | reverse complement strand
GCCGGCCGTTCTGCAACCTGCTGCATTTCGTCCGTCCGGACTTTCCCCACGCCGAAGACCAGCCGAAGCTGCTGATCGTCGCGCCGATGTCCGGCCATTACGCGACGCTGTTGCGCGGAACGGTCGAGGAGTTCCTGCCCCACTGTGACATCTACATCACCGACTGGACGGACGCGCGCCTGGTTCCGCTCGCGCTCGGCAAGTTCGAGCTCGACGATTACGTCGATTATATCCGCGAGATCCTCCATCACCTCGGGCCGGGCGTCCATACCCTCGGCGTCTGTCAGCCGTCCGTGCCGCTGCTCGCCGCGGTCGCGATCATGGAGGCGAACGACGAACCAAACATCCCCGCCAGCATGACGTTCATGGGCGGCCCGATCGACACCCGCCGCAGCCCGACCGAGGTCAACAAGCTTGCCGAGAAGCGCGGCGTCGAATGGTTCCGCCGCAATGTCCTGCATCCGGTGCCGTTCCCCTATCCGGGTTTCGGCCGCCAAGTCTATCCGGGTTTCCTGCAGCTTTCCGGATTCATGGCGATGAATCTCGACCGCCACGTCAACGCGCATCTGGAGATGTTCAACCACCTGGTCGAGAACGACGGAGACTCAGCGGAAAAACACCGCGACTTCTACGACGAGTATCTGGCGGTGATGGACATGGACGCCGCTTTTTACATGCAGACGATCGAAAAAGTGTTCGTCCAACATTTGTTGCCTAAAGGCGAGTTGACACACCGCGGCCAGCTGGTGGACTGCTCGGCGATCCGCCGCTGCGGCCTGATGACCGTCGAGGGCGAGAAGGACGACATTGCCGGGATCGGCCAGACTCAGGCGGCTCAGGACTTGTGCGTGAACATCCCGGATTGGATGAAGGTCCATTATCTGCAATTGGATGTCGGGCATTACGGCATCTTCAACGGCTCCCGCTTCCGCAAGGAGATCGCTCCGCGGTTGCGCGAATTCTGGGCGATGATCGACGGAAGGCCGGCCAAGCATCTCCCCGCCAAAGTCAACTATGCCAAGAGCAAGACCGGCAAGCCCGTTGGCGTTAAGGGGGCCAGCGCGCCCAAGCCGGTTCTGGTCCCCGCGTAGCGGCTCGCGCTCGAGCCTTCGTTCGCGGGCCGGTTCTGTTTACCGCGATCGAAACGTGATCGCGTCTCCGTTCGCCTCGGTGGTATTCTCCGCCGGGCGAAACGGAGAACAGGGTGGGAATCGCAGGATTTCTCGGCGTAGGGATCAGCGCCCTTCTCGCCCTTGCGCCGGAAGCGGCGTCGGCTGGGCGTCTGACGACGCTCTCCGCCGACTTTCAGCCCGGGTCGATCATCATCAGCCAGTCCGCGCGGAAGCTCTACCTTGTCCTCGACCGAGGAACCGCGATCGCCTATCCGGTCGCTGTTGCAAAGCGCGGCATGGAATGGAGGGGGACAGCCCGCATCGCCGGCAAGTATGTCGAGCCGGCCTGGTCGCCGCCCGATTCGGTCAAGCACGACCATCCCGGCCTGCCCGACGTCATCCCGGGCGGCGCGCCGAGCAACCCGATGGGGGCGCGGGCGATTACACTCGATCGCGCCGAGATCGCGATCCACGGCACGACCCGCGCGATGCGCGCCTCGATCGGCACGGCGGCTTCCTGCGGCTGCATCCGGATGCTGAACGAGGACGTCATCGACCTTTACGACCGCGTCTCCGTGGGCGCCCCGGTGGTGATGAAGCCGTGAAAGGGCGCCCTTAGCTCTGTCCCTTCCACGGCGCGAGCCAGCGCTCGAGGAGCCGCATGGCGAATGAAAAGGCGAACGCGCAGACCGCGATGACCCCGATGCCGACGAACACGAAGTCGGTGGCGAGGAACTGCGAGGCCGACATGACGAAGTGGCCGATGCCGCGCGTGGCGGCGATGAGTTCGGCCGCGACCAGCGTGCTCCATCCGACGCCGAACGCGATCCGCATCCCGGTCGGGATTTCCGGCAGGGCCGATTGAAGCACGACATCGCGCAGAAGCTGGAGGCGATTCGCTCCGAGCGAGAGCGCAGCATTAACGCGCTCAAACGAGACGGAGCGCACCCCCGCCTGAGCAGCGATCGCGATCGGTGCGAACATCGCCATCGTCAAGAGCGCGATCTTCGAGGCCTCGCCGACGCCCACTCAGATGATCGCGCGGATTCGCTGACCGACAACGACAACTGGCACACCGACGTCACCTTCATCGAAACCCCGCCCTTCGGCGCGGCGCTGACGCCGAAGCTTTTGCCGCCGAACGGGGGCGACACGCTCTGGTCCTCGACAGTCGCCGCCTATAATGCCTTGTCAGAGCCGATCCGACGCCTGGTCGATGGGCTGACGGCCGAACACGATTTCCAGCACGGCTTCAGGCGTCACCTGTGGGGCGTCGGAGATCGGCGTGAAGCCTGGGAGCGCGCGGTCGCGGCGAATCCGCCCGTCGTCCACCCCGTCGTCCGAACTCTCGATGACGGTCGCCGGGGCCTGTTCGTCAACGAGGGCTTCACCTCGCGCATCATAGGATTGACGCAAAAGGAGAGCGACGTGCTGCTCGGCTTCCTGTTCGCTCACATTTCCAAGCCCGAGTTCACGGTCCGCTGGCGCTGGAAGCTCGGCGACGTCGCCTTCTGGGACAATCGCCTGAGCACGCACTACGCGACGCTGGACTATCTCCCGCACAGCCGCACGATGGCCCGCGCCGCGATACTCGGCGACCGGCCGCACTGAGCCTTGCGACCTCAAGCCGCCCGCCGGACCTCGATCGTCACATGCGACAGCGCGGAAAAGCGCGCGAGACGGGCGCGGTAGTCGGCCTCGCCGCGCGCCGACGGCGTGACCACGGAGACGATCACGCCAAGGTGGCCCGGACCGAGACGCCAGAGATGCAGGTCGGCGACGCGGTCGCCGTCCGCCTCGATCGCCTTGCGCACGCGGTCGGCCATATGGGGGTCGGGGATCATGTCGAGGAGGACACCAGCCGTATCGCGGATCAGCGCCGCCGACCAGCTCGCGATGACGAGCGCGCCGAGAATCCCGACGAGGGGGTCGATCCAGGGCCAGCCGAACAGCCACGCGAGGATCAGGCCGCCGATGACCGCGACTGACACCGTGGCGTCGGCGAGGACATGGACGATCGCCGCGCGCATGTTGTTGTCCTGCGTGGCGGCGCCGTGAGCATGCTCGTGCTCTTCGAAGGCGACCGAAAACGTGCGCCCGTCGACGGTCACGTTGGCCAGAAATTCGTGCGGCTCGGGGATTTCGTCGAGCGACTCAAGAAGGCCGCCGCGATCGACGAAGGCGAACTCTTGCCGCGCCCCGTTCGGGCGGACGGTCTCGATGGAGACGGCTGCGGCCGACAGCGCCGGGCCCGCCGCGCGGCCCAGACGGAAGCGCGGAGGGACGCCATCCTCGCACACCTCGAGCGTGACAGGGCCTGCGGGGGCGTCGATCCGCTTCGACGCGTCGTGCGTATGCGCGGCGTCGCCGTGTCCATGGGAATGGCCGTCATGATGACCGCCGCTCAGCAGCCAGGCGCTCGCGAGGTTGACGGCGAGGCCCAGCGCCGCGATCGGGATCGCCTCGGCGAACCGGATCGGCACAGGGGCGAACAGGCGCCCGACCGCCTCCCAGCCGATGAGGAGCGCGATCATCGCCAGAATGATGGCGCTGGCAAAGCCGGCGAGATCGCCGAATTTCCCTGCGCCGAAGGCGAAGCGCGGATCATGCGCGTAGCGCCGGGCGAAGCTGTAGGCCAGCGCGGCGAGCAAGAGCGCACCGGCATGGGTGCTCATGTGCAGCCCGTCGGCGATCAGCGCGATCGAACCGACGAGCCACCCGCCGACGATCTCGATCGCCATCATCGCCGCGCAGAGCGCGATCACCACCCAGGTCCTGCGCTCGCTTGCCTCGTGCCCCTCGCCGAGGAACACATGGCTGTGAAAGGCCTCGAAGGCTGCGCTTTCGGCGTCGCTCATCAGGCAAGCCTCACTTGAGATACGTCCGCACGACGTCGAGGAGTTGGTCGGCCGCGTCGAGGTTCAGGGCGCCGGGGTAGCGCTCCTCGTCGACGAGATGCGCGCGCACGTGGTCCTCGACGACTTCGGCCATGAGGCCGGCGGTCGCGCCGCGGACGGCGGCGATCAGGTGCATCACCTTTTCGCAGCCGGCCTCCTCGTCGAGCGCTCGCTCGACCGCCTCGATCTGGCCTCGGATGCGGCGCACGCGCCCGAGCAGCTTCTGCTTGTTGCGGACCGTGTGGGTCATGTTTTTTTGTAGCATACCCCTCTACCCTATGTCGCCAACTGCGCTTGCGCCGCCGCCGCTCGGGAACGATGATGCGCCGGAGGAAGTGAAAGCCTTATGGATTTCAGCCCATGCGCGCCTTTGCGTTCGTTTTCGCCCTGGCCCCGCTCTTGGGCGCCGCTCCGGCGGTCGCCTTGACGCTGACGAGCCCCGACTTCGAGCGGGGCGGCCGCATGGCCGAGGAGCAGGCGTTCGACGGCGCCGACTGTCCCGGGCGCAACGTCTCGCCGAAGCTCGTCTGGTCCGACGCGCCCCAGGGGACGAAGAGCTTCGCCGTCAGCATGATCGACCCGGACGCCCCGGCGGCCGGCGGCTTCTGGCACTGGTGGGTGTACAACGTGCCGGCCGATTCGACCGGCCTCAAAAAGGGCGCGGGCAGCGGCGGGGGCCTGCCCCGGGGCGCGGTTCAGGGGCGCAACGACTTCGGTCCGGTCGGCTATGGCGGACCTTGCCCGCCCAAGGGCCGGCCGCACCATTACGTGATCACCGTGTATGCGCTCGACATCGGCCGGCTCGGCCTCGCGGCGACCGCCTCGACCGCCGATTTCGACGCCGCCGCGCGCGCCCACGCGCTCGCCAAGGCGACACTCATCGGACTTTTCGCCCGCTGAGCCCCGCGCCCAGCGAAAGCGGGGAGCTGAGGGGCTTCGCGAACGGTC
The DNA here is from genome assembly GCF_052145395.1 of Roseiarcus sp. NCBI lineage: Bacteria > Pseudomonadati > Pseudomonadota > Alphaproteobacteria > Hyphomicrobiales > Roseiarcaceae > Roseiarcus > Roseiarcus sp. Next base: position 14,119 of record NZ_JBKQOT010000413.1, on the reverse strand, counting down.
GAAGATTTTCGCGGCTTGCCGGCAGAAGAAGACGCTATGTCCCGCCGCGCGCGCCGAGCAGCAGCACGAGGCCGAAGGCGAGCACCGCGAGCGATGCGGCGAATTCGAACGCCCGGGCGACGAGCGCCGTCCGCGTATCCTCGCCCGAAGCGAAGCGCATCGCGACCGCTTTGGCGTACACCGCCATCGCGGCGAGCGCGCCGGTCGTGACCGCCACGCCAAGGGCCATGGCGAAGGTCGCCGCGATCCCGGCCGGGAAAACCCCCTGCGCGAGCGCGAAGACAAGCACGAGAATCGCCCCCGAGCAGGGCCGCGATCCGGCGGCGATCACCGTTCCCGCCGCGTCGCGCCAGGAGAGCGGACCCGCAATCGTCGCGGCGTCGGGCGCACAACAGAGATCCCCCGCGGCGCCCGGTTCGGCCGCGCGGTAGGCCGCCGCCGAAAGCGTGCGCGGCGGCGCTCTCCAGGCCACCCCGGCGAAGGCCGGCGTCGCGGCGACGGCCTCGCGCTGCTCGAAGCGCAGGCGGAGAGCGGCGAGAAGCGCGCGCCCCTTGCGCCAGGAAAGCCACAGGCCGATGGCGGCGACGCCTGCACAGCTTGCGATGTCCAGCCAGTCGGCGGCCGCGTTCATCTGCGAGGACGTCGCGTTGACGATCAGCGCCGCGACCCCGACGAGGACGACGGCGACGGCCCCCTGCAAAAGGGCGGCGAGCATCGCCATGACGATCCCGCGCCTGAGCGAGCCCTCGTTGGCCATCATGTAGGAGGCGATCAGCGCCTTGCCGTGTCCCGGCCCGGCGGCGTGGAACACGCCGTAGCCGAGCCCGAACGCTGCGAGCCCCCAGAGCGCAGACGGGTCGCCGTGCAGGGCGTGAACCTGCTCAGCCATCAGATGCGTCAGGCGCGACTGCTCGGCCATCAGAAAGCCCGTGACGCCGCCCTCGGCGCCGCCGCCGCCTTCGCCGCCGCCGACCGCGAACGGACGATGGGCGAATTGCGCCATCGCGGCGGCGCCTTGCAGGAGCCAGGCCGCCAGGGCCCAGACGGTCGTTCGAGCGGCCTTCGTCATGGGCAGGCGATGATCGCAGTGCTCGCCATCTTGAACCCGAAATTGGTTCCCGGCGAGAGGTTGGTGAAGAAGGATTCCGAGAGCTTCGCCTTGTCGCCCGTCTCGAGCGGCTTGGGTCTGGCGACCGAGGCCGAGCAACCAAGGGGCGGCGAAACGAGGGCGATCGGCGTCTTGTCGTCGAATTCGAAGTCGATGAAATATTCTGGATCGGCGACGCGCATGGTCACATACTTGGAGGCCAGGATCGGTTCCTTGAGCGGAACAACGACGTGAAACTGGACGAGGTGGTCGGGCCGCTCCTCCATCCAGTAGTCGGTGACCGAGCCGAAATCGACCGTCTTGCCGCCGTTCTTCAGCGTGGTGAAATAGCCGACGTCGGCGAGACCGCCGGCGTTCTCCTTGGCGAGCGGAGCAAACTGCTCGCGCTTGACCAGTTCTCCCGGTTTGGCGAGGCCCTGCGTCGCGAACGACGAGTACATCTCGTCGAACACCCAGTCGTGCGTCACCGCGGCGATCTTCCCGTCATGCGTGAATGTGAGCTGGCTCTGCACCGTCACCCAGACGTGGGGATGGGCGGCCGCCGGCGCGGCGGCGGCGAGCGCGAGCGCCAGTCCGAACGCGGCCGTCCCTCCCGATTTCCGCAAACCAACCAACGAATCTTTGCTCCGCAGCCCGATCGAACCTACCGCGGGCGCCTCTTGCGGGCAAAGTGCGGCGACCCGATGGCGGCGGGCGCGGCCGGATGCGACGCTTGGACGCGCGGGCCCGGACAGCGCCGATCCGGAATCCGGATCGGACCGCCTCACGCTGTGCAGCACGACGCCATAGGCGTCTGGCTTTCAAGGCGTTCGTCGAGGCCGGCGTCGTCATGCTGACCCATCGAGGGACGAGGCGCCGGCCGCTATCCTTCAGCGATTGTTAAAACAATCGCTTCAAGCTGCGAGCATGGCGCGTTGCGTTCGGCCTTTGGTTGTCGCGTCTCTGGCCGCCCTGACCGTGTCGGGTTGCGGCTTTTTCGGCCGTCCGGAGCGGCCGGTATGGCGGACTCAGGCGGAGAACGCCTGCTTCGCCCGCAATCTGGTCAAGCTCTCGGAATTTATCGTCCCGTCGCACGAAATCGACGGACCGGGCGTCTGCGGCATGACGCGGCCGCTGAAAGTCTCCGCTCTCGACGACGGCAAGGTCGGCGTCGATAAGGTGCTGACCATCGACTGCCCGATGATCCCGGCGCTCGAGGCGTGGCTCAACGACATCGTGCAGCCGGACGCTCAGGCGCGCTTCGGCCGGAAGGTTGCGACCGTCAACGTGTTCGGCGCCTATTCGTGCCGTCCGATCGACAACGAGCCTGGGGCGCGCCTCTCCGAGCACGCCTTCGGCAACGCGGTCGACGTGGCAGGCTTCACCCTCGCCGACGGGCGCACGCTGCAATACGTGCGCGACTGGAAGAGTTCCGGCACGCAGGAGGCGGCTTTTCTTCATGAGGCCCACGCCGGCGCCTGCCAGTATTTCACCACGGTGCTCGGGCCCGGCGCGGACTTGTTCCACTACAACCACATCCATCTCGACCTTGCCAACCACGGCGCGACCAACACCGGCCCGCGCCATATCTGCAAGCCGACGCCCGAGCCGAACCTTTTGCCGCCGCCGGCCGCCCCGGACGGCCTGCCGCCCGCGCCTGAGATCGACGAGCCGCTCGACATCGCCCATGCGGGAGACCCGGCCCATGCGGGAGATTCGCGCGCCGTAGCGCTGGTCCCGGCCCCGCTCCCGCCCGCGCCGCTCGACGGACCGGGCGCCGGGCCCGACGCCGCGCTGCCGCCCGCGGTCGGCGAGACCGATCCCGCCCCTCCGGTTCTGCCCGCCGGCGCCGGCTACAGCGTCGATCCAAGCCCGACATCGTCCATCGCCGATCACGACGAGTGAGGAGGGCGGTGGAGGCGCCATGCGGCGCAATTGTTTACCCACTCGGGAGTTCGCGCGGAACGCCCCCGCGCGCGACAATCCGTTTCACCGCCTCGACATTGGCCCGCGCCGCTTCGGGGGAAAGATCGGTCTCGCCGATTTTTTCCGCCTCGGCGTACTTGCCTTCGAGCGCCAGCACGAGCGCGAGGTCGCCGCGCGTCGTCGCGCCGGCCTTGGGGCTCAAGGCGGCTCGCCTCAACGCGCGCTCCGCCTCGGGCAATCGCTTCGCCAGCGCCAGCGAGAGGCCCATGTTGGTCAGCACGCCGGGTTCGTCGGGGGCGATCTTCAGGGCGTCCCGATAGAATTGCATTGCGGCCTCGTGGTCGCCCATCCGGTCGGCGACCGCGCCCTGCGCCGAGAGGACGTCCCATTTCGGATTGTCCGGCGTGTCGGCGCGGGTGAGCACGTCCTTCGCCTGGGCGAGCTCGCCGGCGTCGGCGAGCGCCTTGCCGTATTCGCCCAAAACTTCCTCGTCCTTCGGCGCCCTGACCGCCGCCGCCTGCATCACCGCGACCGCCTCGCTGGTGCGGGCGAGGGAACGCAGGGCCTGGGCGTATTCGATCGAGGCGGATTTCTCGCCCGGATCGCGGTCATAGCGGGCGTGGCAGGCCTCGGCATAGGCGCGCAGGTCCGTCTCCGTCGACGGCGAAGCAGCGGTCGCCGCCGGCCGGATCGAGCCGGTCGTGTCGCCAAACGTCTCGCATCCGACGAGCGCGGCGCCGGCGAGAACCAAAGCCGCCGCGACGGCCGCGCGGACGGCGAAGCGGCGAAGGTCGGATCTCACCGGTGTCATCAAGGCGCCTCGCGGGACGGACGCGTCCTACCGAGGCTTAGGCCAGCGACCTTGCTCGAGGCTGCCGGCGATTGACGAGCGATCTCCGGAGCGACGGAGGGAGCTCAGAGAAGGCGGCTTGAGCGCCGGTTCAGCAGCCGTTCGGCGGGCGTTCGACGCCCGTTCGGCATGCGCTCGGCGCCCGTTCGGACGCCGGAATGAGCCCCTTATTCAACCGTGAATCGAGCGATTCCAAAGGCTTGCGCCGGAGGTTGGCAAAAAAATTCAACCGCCAACGAGTCCGGCCTTCGGCGAGGGCGCCCTCCCCCCCTTCGGGTGGTCCTCTCCCCCGCGCTGACGCGCAAGGGAGGAGAAGCGCCGGCGCCACCAAAACACGTCGTAATCGTGCAGTTTTGCATGCCTGAGCCTTGAGACCGCTGGAGTCCGACCTGACGAACCCTAGCACGAATTACGGTTTTTCCGAAGCAGCTGTTACGGATCGGGCGGAGGTTCGTCGCCAGCGGCCGGGGCGCTGCGGCGGAGCAGGGTCGACGACAGTTCCGATCGCGGCCCGTGCAGGAACAGGAAGGCCGGCGGCGGGAGGTCGGCGAGCCGGAGCGCATCGCGTTCGGGGACGCGCCAGGGGCCCAGCGCCACGGCCGCCCGGCTCGACATGGCGCTCAGCGTCGAGCCCGGCCGGTCGACGACCGCGATCGGCGTCAGGTCGGCAATGGCGCGCCAGTGCCGCCACAGGTGGAACTGGCGCAGGTTGTCGGCGCCCATGAGCCAAACGAAGCGGACTCTTGGGGCGCGGCGCGCAAGCCACGCCAGGGTGTCGTAAGTGTAGCGGGCGCCGATCTGAGCCTCGATGTCGGTGATGCTCACGCGGGGGCCGCCGAACAGGCGTCGGGCGGCCTCAACGCGCTCGGCGAGCGCCGCCAGTTCCGCCTGCGACTTCAGCGGATTGCCCGGCGTGACCAGCCACCACACCCGATCGAGGCCGAGGCGCGTCAGCGCGAGACGCGTCACCAGCGCATGGCCCTCGTGCGGGGGATTGAATGAGCCGCCGAGCAGCCCGATGCGCATGCCGGGCGTAAACGGCGGCAGGCGGGCGATCAGCGTCACGCCGCGCCCTGCTGCGCCAGAAGCTCGGCCTGACGTTCGGCGGTCAGGGCGTCGACGATCTCGTCGAGCCCCTCGCCCTCCATGATCCGGTCGAGCGAATAGAGCGTCAGGTTGACACGGTGGTCGGTCACCCGCCCCTGCGGGAAATTGTAGGTGCGGATGCGTTGCGACCGGTCGCCTGAGCCGACCTGCGAGCGGCGCTCCTCGGCCCGCTCGGCCTCGAGCTTCTGGTTGCGCGCGTCGAGAATGCGGGAGCGCAAGAGCGCCATGGCCTTCGCCCGGTTGCGATGCTGCGAGCGCTCCTCCTGCATCGCGACCACCAGGCCGGTCGGGATATGGGTGATGCGGATCGCGGATTCCGTCTTGTTGACGTGCTGCCCGCCCGCGCCGCTCGACCGCATGGTGTCGATCTTGAGGTCGGCCTCGTTGATCACGAGATCCGCCTCCTCGGCCAAAGGCAGGACCGCGACCGTCGCGGCCGAGGTGTGGATGCGCCCCTGAGTTTCTGTCGCCGGCACGCGCTGCACCCGGTGGACGCCGCTCTCGAACTTGAGCCGGGCGAACACGCCGCGTCCAGAAATCTGGGCCACGATTTCCTTGTAGCCTCCGGCCGTCCCCTCGCTCATCGAGAGGACCTCGACCGTCCAGCGCTTCGACGCGGCGTATTTGGCGTACACGCGGAAGAGGTCGCCCGCGAACAGCGCCGCTTCGTCGCCTCCCGTGCCCGCGCGCACTTCGAGGATCGCGTCGCCTTCGTCCGCGGCGTCCTTGGGCAGCAGCGCGATCCGGATGGCCTTGGCCATTTCCTCCGCGTCGGACTCGGCCGCCGAAAGTTCGTCGGTCGCCATGGCGCGCATCTCGGCGTCCAGGGTCGGATCGGCGAGCAGGGTCGCGAGGTCCGCCCGCTCCTTCTCCTTGTCGCGAAACGCCTTGATCGCCCCGACGACCGGATCGAGGTCGCTGAGCTCGCGCGAAAGCGCGGAATATTCGGCGCCCGCGACTCCTTCGGTCAGGCGCGCGCCGATTTCTTGGTAGCGGCGCAGGATGAGATCGAAATTGTCGTTGGCGGCCATTTTTACGGAACCGAAGAGGATAAGCGTGGTTCAGCGGCGGCGCTACAGGCGCACGTTGACACGCTGGGCGAGCTCGCGCAGCGGCTCGCGCAGAGAGACGTCGGCGCGGCCTTCGGCCAGCATCGCCTCGACCGAGCGCGCCGTCTCTTTGACGTTCAGCGTCAGAATCATCGCTTTGACCGGGCCGATCGAGGTCGCCGACATGGAGAGGTGGCGATAGCCTATCGCCGTCAGCGCCATCGCTTCGAGGGGGCGCCCGCCGATCTCGCCGCAGAGAGTGACCGGCGTTCCCGTCCTCGCCCCGGCCTCGGCAACCGAGCGCAGGGCGCGCAGAAACCCGACGCTCAGCGGATCGTACCGGTTGGCGACCCTTCGGTTGTCGCGATCGACAGCGAAGAGATATTGCATCAGGTCGTTCGAGCCGACGGACAGAAAATCGGCCCCTGCGGCGATCTCGTCGAGCTGCCACAAGAGCGACGGCACCTCGACCATGACCCCGAGCTTCGCGGAACGCGGCGGCTCGTGGCCGTGGCTCGCGCCCCACGCTATCTCCCGATCGAACAGCGCGCGCGTGCGCCTGAACTCGTCGACGGTCGACACCATCGGAACCATGATCCTGAGATCGCGCCCGGCCGAAGCCCGGAGGAAGGCGCGCAACTGCATGCGCAGGAGCGCCGGGCGATCAAGGCCGATGCGCAGCGCCCTCCAGCCGAGCGCCGGATTCTCCTCTTCCAGGCCCTTCATGTAGGGCAAGAGCTTGTCGCCCCCGATATCGAGGGTGCGGAAGGTCACCGGCCTGTCGCCAGCGGCCTCCAAGATCGAACGGTAGATCTGCTCCTGCACGCCGGGCCTCGGGAAACGCGTGGCCAGCATGAACTGCAGCTCGGTGCGGAAGAGGCCAACCGACTCGGCGCCCGTCTCGAAGAGATGCGGCATGTCGACCAGAAGGCCGGCGTTCATGTGAAGCCCGACCTTGACGCCGTCGAGGCTGACCGTCGGCACGTCGCGCAGCGCGCGATATTGCGCCTGCTTGCGTGCGCGCATCCGCGCCTTCTCGGCGAGGGCCGCCTCGACATCGGGCGGCGGACGCAGATAGACCTCGCCGGAATCGCCGTCGACGATGATCGCGTCGCCGTGCTCGACGATCTCGGTCACGTTGGGAACGTCGCTGACGGCCGGAATGGCGAGGGCGCGGGCGACGATCGCGACATGGCTCGACGCGCCTCCCTCCTCGAGCACCAGGCCGCGCAGACGCGACCGGTCGTAATCGAGCAGCGCGGCCGGGCTCATCGAGCGCGCGACCAGGATCGCGTTCTCCGGCAACTCTTCCGGCAGCAGCACCAGGCTCTGCCCGGCAAGCTGATGCAGCAGGCGGTTGGCGATGTCGGTCAGGTCGTGCAGCCGGTCGCGGAGGTAAGGATCGGTCTGCCGTTGAAGCTTGGCGCGGGCGTCGTTCTGGACCCGCTCGACCGCAGCTTCCGCGGTCAGTCCGGAACTGACGGCCTCGCGCAGCCGGCGCAGCCAGCCGCGGTCGTGCGCAATCATCCGGAACGCCTCGAGCACGTCGCGGTGCTCGCCCGACTGGCCATCGTCGTTGCGGTCGATCAGGTCGTCGACCGAGGCCCGCATGGCGCTGATCGCGGTTTCGAGCCGCTGCAGCTCCGAGTCGACGTCGTCGGCGACGATCTTCGACACCGCCACCCGCGGCTGATGCATCACGACATGGCCGAGTCCGAGCCCATCGGCGATGCCGAGCCCCTTCATCGCCATAGGATTGCGGACGGCGATCGGGGCGGCGACCGCTTGAAGCTCGCCCGAGGCGATCATTTCGGCGAGAAGCATCGCCGTCGTCTGGAGCGCCTCGACTTCCTCTTCCGAATAGGTGCGGCGAGCCCGGTTCTGAACGACCAGGACGCCGATTGTCGCCCCGCCGCGAAGCACGGGAACGCCCAGGAACGATTGATAAATCTCTTCGCCGGTCTCAGGCTTGTACGAGAAGGCCGGGTGGTGCTGCGCGTCGGAAAGGGCGAGCGGCTCTGCGCTCGAGGCGATCAGGCCGACCAGACCCTCGCCCGGCTCCATCGTTGTCAGGTGGACGGCCTCCCGGTTCAGGCCTTCGGTGGCGAACAGCTCCATGACGCCGTCGGACCGCACGACATAGAGCGAGCAGACCTCGGCCACCATGTTCGAGGCGATGAGTACGACGATCCGATCGAGGCGCGCCTGCGCGGTGACGGGCTCCGCCATGACCTCGCGAAGCCGCCGCAGCAACAGACGGGGTCCGCCCGGCGCGCGCATTCAAAAACGTCCTCTTCTCTCGTCCGACGGCTCGCCGGCGTCACGCGTCATGCAATGAACAGGCCGAATGCGGGCCGTCCGCCGGTCCGCGCGCTGAGGCCCGTCCGTCGCTCGGCGTCTGGGCCGTATAGAAATGATTTGAAGGCCCGGCAAGACGCCCTTCCCTTTCTAAATATTCCTTTTGGCGCCCCGGCGAGCCAGGATGCCGTCGAGCCAATCGGGCCGCATCTCCGGAACCGACGACAAGAGCAGCTCCGTGTAAGGATGATAGGGCGGGGCGAATACCGAGGCCGTGTCGCCACTGGCGACGGTCTGTCCCCGCAGCATGACCACCACCTTGTTGGCGATCCGTTTAACCGTCCCGAGGTCGTGGGTAATGAACATGTAGGCGACCCCGAGTTCGTCCTGGAGGCGTTTGAGAAGGCGCAAGATTTCCTCGCCGACCAGCTGATCCAGCGCGGACGTGACCTCGTCGCAAATGATGAGATCCGGCTCGGCCGCGAGCGCCCGCGCAATGGAAACCCGCTGCTTCTGCCCGCCGGAAAGCTCCGAGGTCTTGCGGTCGACGAAGTGTTCGGGAAGGTCCATCTGCTTGAGGAGCTCGAGGACACGCGCGCGAACCTCGGCCCGAGAGCGCCTGAAATAAAAGGAAACCGGTCTGCCGATGACGTCGAGCAGGGTCTGCTGAGGGTTCAGCGCGACGTCCGGCATCTGGTAGATCATCTGGACCCGCCGAAGCTGGTCGCGCGGGCGATCTTTGAGTCGCGGCGGAAGGCTCACGCCGTCGAAGCGCACGTCGCCGGAGGCGCGTGGCAGGAGGCCGGTCACGACTCGCGCCAACGTCGATTTTCCCGACCCCGACTCGCCGACCACGGCCAGGGTGTCCCCGCGGAAGATTTCGAGGCTCACATCGTCGATGACCTTCGGCTTGCCGGCGTAGTGGGCCGTCACATGCTCGACCGTGAGCAACGGCGCCGCCCCTTCAGGCTTGGCGACGAAGGCGTGGCCGGCAATTCTCTCGCTGACCAGCCGGCGGGTATAGTCCTGCTGCGGCTCCTGGAGGATGAGCCGGGCGTCGCCGAACTCCACCATTTTTCCGCGACGAAGCACCATGATGCGATCGGCGATTTGAGCGACCACCGCGAGATCGTGCGTGATGTAGAGCGCGGCGGCGCCATGTTCGCGCACGAGCCGGCGGAACGCCGCGAGACACTCGACCTGCGTCGTCACGTCGAGCGCAGTCGTCGGCTCGTCGAAGACGATGATTTCCGGTCTGCCGACCATCGCCATGGCGGCCATGACGCGCTGCAGCTGCCCGCCGGACACTTGGTGCGGATAACGCGAGCCGATCGTCTCCGGGTTCGGCAGGTCGAGCTCGCGGAACAGTTGCACGGCGGCGGCCTCAGCCTCGGCGCGTCTCATCACGCCGTGGCGGATCGGCGCTTCGCAGACCTGGTCCATCAGCGTCATCGCCGGATTGAAAGAGGCGGCGGCGCTCTGGGCGATGTAGGAGAGCTTGAGGCCGCGCAAGGCCCGCCGCTGGTCGGCGGTCATGGCGCGAAGGTCAGCGCCGGAAAACAAAATGTGCCCGCCGACGATGAAGCAGTTGCGCCGGGTGTAACCCATCGAGGCGAGGCCGATGGTCGATTTTCCGGCCCCGGATTCGCCGATGAGGCCGATCACCTCGCCGCGCCGCAACTCAAGCGAGACGTCGTCGACGAGCACGGGGCCGTCGCCATGATCGGTCCTGACCGCGACCCGCATGGCCCGGACGTCGAGGATGATCGGTTTGTCGGACGCAACGCTCACGCGCCCTCCCCCTGACCGCGAGAGTGGATCGACAACATCCAGTCCACCACGAAATTGACGCCGATCGTGAGGATCGCGATCGCGGCGGCGGGATAGATCGGGGCGGCATAGCCGAAGTTGATCATGTCGCGGTAGTCCTTGACCATGCTGCCCCAGTCGGCGTCGGGCGGCTGGACGCCGAGACCGAGGAAGCTCAACGCGGCGATGAACAGGAAGGTGAAACAGAAGCGCAGGCCGAATTCTGCGATCAGCGGCGGTATGGCGTTGGGAAAGATCTCGCGCGTGATGATCCACCACCAGCCCTCTCCGCGAAGCCGCGCGGCCTCGACGAATTCGAGGCTGACGAGGCCGACCGCGACCGAGCGCGCCAGACGGAAGACCTTGGTCGAATCGAGAATCGCTATGGTGACAATGAGCACCGGAAGTCCCGAACCGAGCACCGAGAGGATGACAAAGGCGAAGATCAGCGTCGGCATCGACAACAAGAGGTCGACGAGCCGGGACAACGCCTGGTCGACCCAGCCGCCGGCCACCGCCGCGCCGAAACCCGTGACAATGCCGATGAAGAAGGACAGCGCCGTGATGACAAACGACAGGCCGATCGACATCCGCGCGCCATAGATGAGCCGGCTCAGCAAATCGCGGCCGAGATTGTCGAGGCCGAGCCAATGCTGCCGATCCGGGTCCGCCCAGGCGTCGCCAAGCACGGCGGCCTGGTCGTAGGGCGCAATCAGAGGCGCAAAGATGGCCATGACAAGGTTGAGAGCGATGATCGCCAATCCGATTTGGGCAGGAATGCTGAGCTTGTGTCCAAGGAGGCGCATCGGCGGACCCTAACGAGGCTGCCGCAGTCGCGGATTGGACAGGATGGACAGGATGTCGGCAAGCATGTTGAGGGCGATGAACGTGGCCGCGAAAATGAGGCCGCACGCCTGGACCACCGGGACATCGTGCTTGGAAACCTCGTCGACCATCAATTGCCCAAGTCCCGGATACACGAACACAGTCTCGACCACGACCACACCGACGATGAGATAGGCGAGGTTCAGCGCGATCACCGAGATGATCGGCGCCAGCGCATTGGGCAGCGCGTGGCGCAGGACGATGCGGGTCTTGGTGAGGCCCTTCAAGATCGCCATCTCGATATAGGGGCTCGCCATCACGGCGAGCACGGAAGCGCGCGTCATGCGCATCATGTGCGCGACGATGACGAGCACGAGCGTCAGCATCGGCAGGAACGCATAGTACAGGCGGTCGAAGAATGGCGTATCGGACGACACGTTCGCCAGGGACGGGAACCAGCCGAGATCGACCGCGACGTATTTGATGAGCAGATAGGCGAGAAAGTACTCCGGTACGGAGATGGTCATCAGCGTCAGGACATTGACAGTCCGGTCGAAGACTCCGCCCTGACGGATCGCGGCGGCGAGCCCGAGGCCCACCGCGAGCGGCACGGCGACGACCGCCGCGTAAGCCGCCAGGAACATCGTATTGGCGAAGCGCGGCGTTATTTCCTCGAGAACGTCCCGGCCGTTGGCGAGCGAATGGCCGAAGTCGCCTCTTAGAGCGCCGAATAACCACGCGAAGTAGCGGACGATCGCCGGCTTGTCGAGGCCGAGGTCGAGGCGCAGTTTGGCGAGCGTCTCGGGCGTCGCCTGGTTTTGGAGGATGGCGGAAGCGAGGTCGCCCGGCAGAATTTCGGTACCGATGAAGATCAGCGCGGACGCCGCCAGCAGCGTCAGAACCCCAAGAATCGACCGCTGAAGGATCAGCCTTCCCACTCTGGACCCGCCTCCGTCTCCAGCAAAGTCGCGCCGGGCGCGCACAGGCCCGGCGCAGTTGACTCCCGTCGGGAGTCTGCTGTTACGACTTCAGCCAAGCCTTATCGAGAATCATGCCATTGTCCATGTCGAAGCCGCCGTGCGGGGTATGGCCGCCGACCTTGTTGTTGTGGGCGTCCAGCCAGTCACGGAAGGCGGGGATGACGGCGCCGCCGTCCTCGTTGAGCATCGCCTGCATCTCCCAGATGTAGGTCTTGCGCTTCGCCTCGTCCGTCTCACCGCGGGCGTCCGCGAGCAGCTTCTCGAACTTCTCGTTTTTCCAGTGCGTCTCGTTCCATGGCGCGCCGGCGGCGTAGTCGACCGAGAGCATCTGCGTCGCGGCGGCCCGCCCGCCCCAGTAGCTTTCGACGAACGGCCCCTTGAGCCAGACGTTGTCCCAGAACCCGTCCGCCGGTTCCTTCTTGACCTCCAATTTGATGCCGGCCTTGGCCGCGTCGGCCTGGAGCAGCGTCGCCATGTCGACCGCGCCGTTGAACGCGGCGTCGGAAGCCTGCAGGACGATCTTCGGGTCGGAGACGCCCGCTTTCTTGAAATGGAACGCGGCCTTTTCCGGATCGTGCGGCCGCTGCGGAAGCTCGCTGTTGAAATAGGGATCGGTGCGCGGGATGGGATGGTCGTTGCCGAGCGTGCCGTAGCCGCTGAACAGCGCTTTCAGGATCTGTTCCCGGTCGATCGCGTATTTCAGCGCGAGGCGGATGTCGGGGTTGGTGTACGGGTCCTTGTCGATCTCCATCGCAAGAACCGTGTGCCAGCCGCCGGGCGCCCGCACCACCTCGATCTTGGGCGACTTGGAGAGCAGCCCGACCGCCTTGTGATCGACCCGGTTGATCGCGTCGACCTGGCCGGAAATCAGGGCGTTGAGGCGCGCAGAGCCGTCGTTGATGACGGTCACGTCGGCGCCGTCGAGCCAGCCCCGTCCGTCCTTCCAATAGTCCGGCCGCTTCTTGAGGACGATCCTGACGCCCGGATCGAACTTCTCGAGGGTGAAGGCGCCGGTCCCGACGGGTTTCGCCCAGTCCTTGAAGTTCTCGGGAACCATCAGAATGTGATAGTCGGTCAGGGCGTAAGGCAGGTCGGCGTCGGGCGCCGTGAGGGAAATCTGGATCTGGTATTTGTCCAGTTTCTTGACGTCGGTCACGGGCTTCATCGAGGACGCGCCGCCCGACTTGGTATCGCCGCGGTGGAGGTTGAGCGAGTAGACCGCGTCGTCCGCGGTGAACTCCTGGCCGTTCGAGAACTTGACCCCCTTGCGCAGGTTGAAAACCCAGTCCTTGGCGCCGTTCCTCGGCTCGAAGCTCTCGGCGAGCTCCGGGTGCGGCTTGCCGTCCTGGCCCCATTCGACCAGGCCGTTGAACAGGCCATGGGCGACGTCGATCATCACCGAGTCGTTGTAGGACGTGACGTCGACGCTGTCGGTCGTGCTGCCGCCGGCGAGGCCCAGGCGCAGGACGCCGCCCTTCGTGGGGGTGTCCGCGGCCGCTCGGGCCGAGCTTTCAAGCATCGTCGAGATCGCGACGCTGGACGCGCCGAGCGCGGCGGCGCGGCCCATGAACTCACGCCGCGAAATGGCGCCTTTGGCGAGGCGCGCGTACCAGGTGTCCAATTCGCTCATTTGCGTTTCTCCCACAACTGGCGCCGCGCCCGGACTCTTCGGCGGCCATGACCCGTTGGCGATCTTATCGCCACTCCGAGCTCATTGTTCTGTTTGCCTTTGATATCTGTCAATCGGCGTCGGTCAAGGCGCTTTCGGCTTTCGCCCGGCTCCCGCGAAATCCGTCCCTTCATTCAGGCGACTCCCCGAACGGTCGAGGTTCGTCGCGTTGACGGTTCGTCGCGTTGACTTGGAGGCCGGCCGAGATTAGGGCTTTCGGCCGCAAATTGCCGAGCCAACGCGCTCGAGCGTTAAGGGATGGGCCCCGCTCATGAAGATCCTCGTGCCCGTGAAACGGGTTGTCGATTACAACATCAAGATTCGGATCAAATCGGACGGGTCGGGCGTGGAGCTCGCCAACATCAAGATGTCGATGAATCCGTTCGACGAGATCGCGGTCGAGGAAGCGCTCCGTCAGAAGGAGGCGGGCAAGGCGACGGAAGTCGTGATCGTGTCGATCGGCCCGGCGCAGGCGAGCGAGACCATCCGCACCGCCCTCGCCATGGGCGCCGACCGCGG
>NZ_JBKQOT010000412.1:0-4566 GCF_052145395.1 Roseiarcus sp. | reverse complement strand
ACTGCAAGGACGCAGTCGTGCATCAGCCCGATTATTCCCGCGCGGCCCGCGTCGTGGACGAGATGATGGCGGGCCATTAGGCCGCCTTTTTCTGACGCAGGCTGCTGTAGAGCGCGGTCTCGAACGCGATGTAGCCGCCGAAGGACACGGGGTCGCCGAACGGCAGGATCTGCGTCGCCCAGAAGCCGCCGAAGCCGTTCTTGCGATCGATCCAATAGAAGAGATTGGCGAGGCCCGCCCAACCGAGCGCGCCGGCGGGGCGGCCAGTCGGCGCCTCCTCGTCGTTGACCATGAAGCTCAGCGCCCAGGATTTCGACAGTCCGGGGAAGAATTCCGCGTCGTTCGACAGCGACGGGATGACGCCCGGAAGCATGGTGACCTTCAGGTCGCCGAGCTGGTTCTTCTCGGCCATCCGCACGGTCTCGGCCTTGAGCACGCGGCCGCGCTCGCCGGCGCCGTCGTTGAGCCACATGCGGATGAACCGCATGTAGTCGCCGACGGCGCTGTAGAGTCCGTGTCCGCCCATATCGAGTTCGGGCGGCGAGGGAAGCTCGAAGCCCATCGGCGCAAGCGAGCCGTCGCCGTTGCGCGCGTGCACGTCGGCGAGCCGCGAGCGCAGCGCGTCAGTGAGCGTGAAGGTCGTGTCGCGCATCCCAAGCGGCTCGAAGATGCGCGTCTTGAACACCTCGCCGAGCCGCTTGCCCGTGATCCCTTCGATCACCTGGCCGCACCAGTCGATGTTGCTGCCGTATTCCCACCTCTCGCCGGGATCGAACAGCAGCGGAGTCATCAGCGCCGACTTGGACGCCGTGATGATGCTCGGCTGCCCCTTCTCCTGGGCGAGGCGGTTGTATTTCTCGTTGAAGAAGTCGTAGCCCATGCCGGCGGTGTGGGTCAGCAGCATGCGGGTCGTGATGTCGCGTTTGGGCGCGCGCAGGCGAGGCTCGCCGCTGGTGTCGAAGCTTTCGATCACCTGGAGCTTGCCGATGTCGGGCGCGTAAGTCTTTGCCGGCGCGTCGAGGTCGAGCTTGCCTTCCTCGACGAGCTGGAGCGCCGCCGTGCCGGTGATCGCCTTGGTGGTGGAGAAGATCGCGAAGACCGTGTCGGTCGTCATGTCGGCGTCGCGATCGAGCCGCCGCTTGCCGGCGGCGCCTTCGTAGATGTTGCGCTCACGGTCCGTCGCCATGGCGACGACGCCGGGCACGCGCGGGCTGGACGTAACGACGCCATTCAGAACGCCGTCGGCTGCTTTTCTGAAGTCTTCCATCCTCGTTTCCTCCGTGCTTCGTGCCTGTTGTGGGCCTGCCGTCCGTCGAGGCGGCGACAGGCCGCATTGTTGCGCCTTCGCGATGCGTCACCGCATTGCGAAGCCCGCATAACCGGCCGCCGCCGCCTCGTCGCACTTCTGGCGATAGGCGCCGACGCCGCCGATGTAGGAGAGCAGACGCCGGGGCTTGCCCTTGACGTTCGAGCCCATGTACCAGGAGTTGGTCTTGACCACGAGCGTGGCCGAAGCGACCTGATCGTGGTGCTCGACCCATTTGTCTTCAGCCTCTTTCGTCGGCTCGCAGACTGTCTTGTCGTTGGCGCGCATGTGCTGGATGCACTCGCTGATCCACTCGGCCTGCTGCTGCAGGCAGGTCGTCATGTTGCAGAGCGCCGCCGACGGCGCGAGCGGCGTCGCGGTGGTGAACAGGTTGGGGTAGCCGTGAATCTGCAGACCCATGGTCGTGCGGATGTCGCGACTCCATTCCTCCCTGAGCGAGCGTCCGTCGCGACCGCGGATGTCGATCCGCGACAGCGCCCCCGTTCCCGCATCGAAGCCGGTCGCAAAGATCAGGATGTCGAATTCGTATTCCGAGTCGTCCATGAGTTTCAGCCCGCTCGGCGTGACGCTCTCGATCGGATTGTCCTTGACGCTGACGACGTCGACGTTGGGGCGGCGGAACGCCTCGAGAAAACCGACCTCCAGAGGGACGCGGTGGGTGCCGAAACCGTAGTCCTTCGGAATCAGGATGTCGCAGAGGCGCGGGTCCTTCAGCCGCTCGCGCATCTTGCCGCGAATGAACTCGGAAATTTCCTCGCTCACCGTCTCGTCGAAAAACATCTCGCCGAATGAGGCGAGCCAGAACTTGAGCGACCCGTCCTGCCAGACCTCCTCCAGAACCTCACGCCGCCGCTCGGGCGAAAGATCGGCCCAGGCATGCTCGAAGTCGTACTCGAAGCCGGTGAATGTGTGCGGCAGCCGCTTCGCGAGCTCTCCGAACCTGGACTTGTAGGCTTCCTGGTCGGCCGCGGTGTACTTCGGGTTCTTCATCGGCAGCACGTACTGCGGCGTACGCACGAATACGGTCATATGGCCGACCGTCGGCGATCGACTGGATGACCTGGATTCCGGTGGCGCCGATGCCGACGACGCCGACTCGCTTGCCGGCGAAGTCGACCGGCTCTCTAGGCCAGAGCGCGGTAAAGAGCAGCCGCCCCTTGAACGACTCCTTGCCCGGGAAGAGCGAGGTGAGCGGCGCGGACAGCATGCCGCAGCAGGTGACCAGGAACTGCGTGTCGATGGTGCGGCCCGTGTCGGTCGTCAGCGTCCAGCGGCCGGTCGCTTCGTTGAAGTGCGCGCTCTTGATCGTCGTGTCGAAGACGATGTCCTTGCGCAGGTCGAGGCGGTCGGCGACATAGTGCATCCACCGTTCGATCTCCGGCTGGCCGGGAAATTTCTCGCTCCAGCTCCAGCCTTTGTAGAGGTCCTCGGAGAACAGGTACTGGTAGATGTAGCCTTCCGAGTCGAAGCGGGCGCCGGGGTACCGGTTCCAGTACCATGTTCCGCCGACGTCGGATGCGCTGTCGAACGCCTTTACCGAAAGGCCCTGGCCGCGCAATAGATGCAATTGGTAAAGGCCAGCGACGCCGGCGCCGATCACGGCCGCGTCGAGCCTGAGAACGGAATCGGAGGCGCCTTGGGACCCTCCGAACGTAAGGATATCGCCCATCGTTCATCTCCCGGTTGTTCTATTTCGACCTGCAGCGAGGGGCCGAGTCTTCTTGCGTTCTCGCCGGATGTTGAAAAACCATGGAGCGAAGGGCGGAGTATTGAACGGGACGCGCAGCGACCATTGAACAAACTTGCTCGTTGCGGCCCGGCCGCGACGGCGGGATCAGCCGATTTTCGACCGCCGGAACTCCGCCGGGGTGACGCCGAGCGCCCGACGGAAGATGCGCGTCATGTGGCTCTGGTCGGCGAAGCCGCAGGCCGCAGCGATTGCCTTGAGGGGGATATCGCGTCTGCCCAATTGCGCTTTCGCGCGCTCGACGCGCTTGTCCATGACATAGGCGTGAGGCGGGCGGCCGAATTCCGCGCGAAACTTCCGCGTGAAGTGGAAGGCGCTGAGCTGCACGACGCTGGCGAGCTCCTGCAACGAGATCGCGCGATCGAGGTTTTCGTCGATGTATTCGGCAAGCATTCGGCATCGGGCGCGGCTTAAGCCCCCCGAACGCGTCGGCTCCCGGAAGACGACGTTCGCATAGCGGCGGAGAATGTGAACGCAGGCCTGGTTTCTCAGGGCGTCGGCATAGAGCCGGCTGCCGACACCGTCGCCGTCGGCTTCCCGCTCGAGGCATTCGGCGATCCCGCCGAGGACGGGGTCGTCGGCCCTCAGCACGTCGTGCAGTTCGATGTCGCGGATGTGGCGATCGTAAGCGTCCGCGGCGATCCGCGCCACGGAGGTCGGCGACAGGTAGAGGTGCACGACCTCGATGTCTTCGCTCCAGCGCCAATGCGACTGCGCCGCATGCGTGAGCACCGACACGCATCCCGGCGCGACATGTTCGTTGCGCCAGTCACCGGTGCAGCGACGATTCATCAGGGTCGTCCCGCGCTTGTAGGCGACGACCATGTAGTCGCTGAGACCCGGAACGGCGATGTCGAGGGCCGTATAGCGCCAGCGGCGGATCCGCACGCCCTCCCAGCCGAGCGGGGCGCTGTCGAGCGTCGATTCGCCGGGGACCCACGCCGGCAAGTCGTCCGGAGTGATCACATCATTCATATGTTTCCTCCCACCGGCCTGCGGTTTTCCGCACGGCTAAACTTTGGCGCTCGTTCGAGCGAAACCTGCGAACGCGCGTAGAACCTGGGTGGTCAAACGCTCCCGAACCTAAAGCCCGCGATGTTCCGGTAAGTTGAGGCCGCAGCGACCATCGGACCATCATATCGCGGCGTCGTTTCAGATCAAGAAAAGGGCTCAACAAAAGGGGGCGGCAGAAGCCGCGCCTGTGTCGCTTTGTAGCCAGCGCAAAACAAGCGCGCCGCTAAGAGCGGACTTGGTTAGCCCGCCAGCGACCGCAATTGGCGCACTCTTCCCGTACCGGAACGGATGGGAACGGCATGTCTGGACGGCGCCCCGTCGTCAAGGGTTTGGTTGAGGCTTTGCGAACGCTTCGGGTGCGGTCATGTCTTCGGCCTGTTGGCGCGGGAAAGGAATGTCCCGCTGGCCTGATGCTGGTCCGCATGGCTCTTCGCCCAATCAGCAAAACGCGCTCGTGATGGCGCCTGCCCTTTTCCTC
>NZ_JBKQOT010000411.1:0-8913 GCF_052145395.1 Roseiarcus sp. | reverse complement strand
CTATCGCAACCTTACACCAGCAGCGTGCGCGTCTCTTCGGACGGCATAGACCGAGTCGGTCTCGAACTCGACAAGCCTTGAAGGAGCATCGCGTTAGCTTTCGCGCCGATGCCACGTGCGGTCGAATCGACGTCAATGAAGTCAATAGGTTACGCGGTGCAGAAATCAGGTGCATAAAGGTCCGCTCTCCCGCCCAGAGGAGGCGTCCGGAGCGGCCGCCTGGTAGGTCCGCTTCACGTCGGGACCGGTCCGTCTGTGGGAACGGAGTGTCAGATTTTGACAACTGGGAACGCCCCGCGGCGGGCGAACAGAGCGCCGTCCCGCGCGAATCGCAGTCCCGGTCGGGTGGCGCTTTGCCGGCGGCGCCGCACAACCGCCGCACGACCGCCTCGTCTCGTCGGCCTCACGAGCGCAACGCGCCCATGTGCGGAAATGCGAGACCTGCCGAAATAAAGGCGCGATGGGGCGCTTCCTTAACCGAGGCGCGCGCACGGGAACCTAACAAGGGCGCGCCGGATTAGGGAAGAACGATTCTCAATTTCGGCGCGGGGGTATCTTGAACAACGGCGCGATCCGGATGCACGGGCCTTCGTTCGAAGCGGGCGGAATCCGCTTCCGTCTATGGGCGCCCGGCCAGGAGCGCGTGAACCTCGCCCTGGCGGACCGCGTCGTCCCGATGGAGCGGCGAGCGGACGGCTTCTTCGAGGCCTTCGCCGACGGCGTGGGGGCGGGGGCGCTCTATCGCTTCGTCCTGGACAACGGGACGCGCGTTCCCGATCCGGCCTCGCGGTTCCAGCCGCAGGACGTGCATGGGCCGAGCGAGACCATCGATCCCCACGCCTATGAATGGACCGAGACCTGGTCTGGCGTCGCGTGGGAGGACGTTGTCCTCTACGAAATGCATCTCGGCGCGTTCACGCGCGCGGGCACGTTCGACGGCGCCGCCGAGATGCTCGATTATCTCGCCAAAGTCGGCGTAACCGCGGTCGAATTGATGCCGGTCGCGGATTTCAGCGGGAAGCGCGGGTGGGGATACGACGGTGTCTACCCTTACGCCCCCGACGCGAGCTACGGGCGGCCGGAGCGCTTCAAGGCCTTCGTCGAGACCGCGCACGCGCACGGGATCGCCGTCCTGCTCGACGTCGTCTACAACCACTTCGGCCCGGACGGGAACTATCTGCCGCTCTACGCCCCCGACTTCTTCACCCGCCGGCATAAGACCCCCTGGGGCGACGCGATCAACTTCGACGGTCCGACCGCGCGTCCGGTGCGCGACTTCGTCATCGAGAACGCCGAATACTGGCTCGACGAGTTCCATCTCGACGGGCTGCGGCTCGACGCCGTCCACGCCATCAAGGACGACTCTTGGCCCGATATCAACGACGAGCTCGCCGAACGCGTCCGGTCGCGCTTCAAGCGGCCGATCCACCTGCTGCTCGAGAACGAGAACAACGAGCCCGGCCGGCTCATTCGGCAAGATGGCAAACCGCTTCACTATACGGCGCAGTGGAACGACGACGTCCATCATGTCCTTCACGTCGCCGCGACGCGACAGACGACTGGCTATTACGAGGATTACGGCGAGACGCGCCATTTGGGGCGGGCTCTGGCCGAAGGCTTCGCCTATCAGGGCGAGTCGTCGCGCCATCGAGGCGGGCCGCGAGGCGGTCCGAGCGCGGCCCTGCCGCCGTCCGCCTTCGTCGCCTTCATCCAGAACCACGACCAGATCGGCAATCGCGCCTTCGGCGAGCGTTTGAGCGTGCTGGCGTCGCCGCCGGTCGTGCGCGCGCTCGCAAGCGTCTATCTCCTGCTGCCGCAGATCCCGATGCTGTTC
Organism: Roseiarcus sp.; assembly: GCF_052145395.1. Lineage (NCBI taxonomy): Bacteria > Pseudomonadati > Pseudomonadota > Alphaproteobacteria > Hyphomicrobiales > Roseiarcaceae > Roseiarcus > Roseiarcus sp. Next base: position 7,079 of record NZ_JBKQOT010000411.1, on the reverse strand, counting down.
ATGGGAGAGGAATGGGGCGCGACGGAGCCGTTCCTGTTCTTTTGCGACTTCACCGGGGAGCTGGCGGCGGCCGTGCGCGACGGACGGCGCAGGGAGTTCGAGCGCTTCCCTGAATTCGCCATCCCCGAGAGCGTCGCAAGGATTCCCGATCCGCTCGCCGAGGAGACCTTCCTCGCCTCGAAGCTCGACTGGAGCAAGCTCGACCCCGAGCGTCTTGCGTGCTATCGCGAAGCGCTCGCGGCGAGGCGCAAGTATGTGAGGCCGCTGATGTCTGATATCGAACGCGGCGGCGCGGCGGTCGCGATCGGCGAGCAGGCTGTCCGCTTGTCCTGGGCCGCGGGCGTGCGGCGCCTCGTTCTCGACGCCAATCTCAGCGACAGCCAACTGGCGTTTCCCCCGGCGCCGGGCCTCGTGTTCTGGCGGTGCGGAGACGTCGACGACTGGGGCGCGCTTGGTCCCTGGAGCGTGCGGTGGAGCATCGAGTCGCCATGACCGCGCCCCGCGCGACCTATCGGCTGCAGATGCGCAAGAGCTTCGGCTTCGCCGATGCGGGAAGGATCGCGCCCTATCTCGCGCGGCTGGGGATCAGCCATCTCTATCTGTCGCCCGTGTTCAAGGCGCGGCCGGACAGCGCGCACGGCTACGACATCACTGACCATTCGCAGCTCAATCCGGAGCTTGGGACCGAAGCCGATTACGCCGCGATGATCGAAGCCTTTCGGCGCGAGGGCCTCGGGGTCATCCTCGATATCGTCCCCAATCACATGGGCGTCGGCGGCGCCGACAATCCGTTGTGGCTCGACGTCCTCGAATGGGGCGCGCAGTCGCATTGCGCCGGATGGTTCGACATCGACTGGTCGATGCACGTCGGCCCGAACGGCGGCAAGCTGCTGGCGCCGGTGCTCGGAGAGCAGTACGGCGAGGCTTTGCGGTCAGGCAAGCTCGCGCTCAAGTTCGACGCGGACGCCGGGACCTTCTCCGTCTGGGCCTACGACACGCACAAGCTGCCGATCTCTCCGCTGACCTATCCGATGATCCTCGGACGTGAGCGCGAGCTCCTGGATCGGATGGGCGACCGTTTCCAAGACTTGCCCAACTGGCGCCCGCAGATCGCGGAGCGCGCGCTCGACCTCAAGGCGGAACTCGCGGGGCTTGCGCGCGACGACCCTTCGTTCCGGAACGCCGTCGAGGCGAGGGTCGAATTGTTCAACCACGATTGGCGCGAGCTCTACCGTCTGATCGCGGCGCAGTTCTGGCGCGTCGCCTTCTTCCGCGTCGCGGAGGATGAAATCAATTACCGGCGCTTCTTCAACATCAACGACCTCGCGGGCCTGCGCATGGAGCTCGGGCCGGTCTTCTTCCATGCCCACGCGCGCGTCTTCGCCATGCTCGCCGCCGGGGAAATCGACGGACTGAGGATCGATCACATCGACGGGCTTTTCGATCCGAAGGTCTATCTCGCCGCGCTTCGCGAGCATGCGGCGCGGCCCTTCTACCTCGTGGTCGAGAAGATTCTCGCGACGCACGAATCCTTGCGCGCCGACTGGCTGGTGGCAGGCTCGACCGGATATGACTTTCTCAATCTGGCGCTCGGCGTCCTGATCGATCCGTCCGGCGAGGCAGCGCTCGACGAAACCTATCGGACGTTCGCAGGCGTCCTGCAGAATTTCGGCGCCGTCGCGACTGCGAGCAAGCTCAGGATCATGGACAACGAGATGGCGAGCGAACTCGGCGCGCTCGCCCGCGCGGCCGCGCGCCTCGCCGATCAGAGCGCGATGACCGCGGATCTCACCCGCATGATTCTCCAGCGCGCGATCCGGCAGATCGTCGCCAATTTCCCGGTCTATCGCACCTACGTCGACCTTGCGGGCGCCGTCGACGACGCGGACCGGCGCGCCCTCGGCTGGGCGTTCGCGCGTGGGCGGCGAAGCGATCCGGACCTCGATCCCTCGGCTTTCGATTTTCTCGAGGCCGCGATGAGGGCGGATGCCGAAGCGTTGCGCGCGAAGGAGCTGAGCCGGACCGCCGCGGTGCGCTTCGCCATGCGGGTGCAGCAGTTTTGCGGTCCCGTCATGGCCAAGGGCGTCGAGGACACCGCCTTCTATCGCTACAACCGGTTCGCTGCCTTGAACGAGGTCGGAGGGGCGCCCGAGCGGTTCGGCGTTTCGCCCTCGCAGTTTCATAAGGCTGTCGCCCAGCGCGCCGAACATTGGCCGTACGCGATGCTGGCGACCGCGACGCACGATACGAAGCGCGGCGAGGACGCGCGCGCGAGACTCGCGGTGCTCTCGGAGCGTCCCGAGGAATGGCGACGGCAGGTCGTTTCCTGGAGCCGGCTCCTGCGGGCGCGCGCCGGCGACGTGGAAGGGCTCGCGCCGCCGGACCGCAACGACGAGTACCTTTTCTATCAGATGCTCGTCGGATCCTGGCCGATGGACATGATGGAGAGCCCAACCGCGGATGCGCTCGCCGCCTTCGCCGAGCGCATCCGCGTCGCCCTGGAGAAGTCGATCCGCGAGGCCAAGCTGCGCACGAGCTGGGCGGCGCCGTACGCCGAGTACGAGCAGGCGACGCTGTCCTTCGCCACCGAGGCGCTGCGCCCCGACGGACCGGGGTTCCTGACGGCCTTCTTGCCGTTCGTCGCAGACGTCGCGCGGCTCGGAGTCCGGAACAGCCTGGTCCAGACTGTCCTGAAGCTGACGGCGCCGGGCGTTCCCGACACCTATCAGGGAACCGAGTTCTGGGACTTCAGTCTCGTCGACCCGGACAATCGGCGCGCCGTCGACTATTCGACGCGGGAGGCTGAACTCGAGACGCTTCGGCCTCGCCTCGCCGCTCCCGAGAAGCGCGCGGACCTCTTCGCATCCCTCATGGACTCCTGGCGCGACGGGCGAGTGAAGCTGGCCGCGGTCGCGCTCCTGCTGGCGCTTCGGCGCGAGCGTCCCGCGCTCTTCGCCGAGGGCGGCTACAAGCCGATCGGGATCGCCGGAGGGGAGGCGGACTGGGCCCTTGGTTTCATGCGCGAGCGCGGCGCGGAGCGGCTGGCGGTCGTGGTCGCGCGCTACCCGGCGAAGCGCGAGGCCAAGCCGGCGTGGGATGCGACCCTCGATCTGCCGGAAGGCCGATGGTTCGATCAGATTCGCGGCCGCGCGATCAACTCCCGTGCGCCGATCCACGAATGGCTCGGCGCCCTGCCGGTCGCCGTCCTGACGGAAGCCTGAGCCGGCCGCAGCTACGGCCGGCGAGGCCGCGCCTTCCTCTTCCGTGGCGCCGCGCGCTCGAACAGCAGCATCGAACGGCCGGTGACTTCATAGACGGTCCCGAACCGGAAGACCTGCCCGGGAAGGTCGGGATCGTTGGTGTCCATCAGGCGATTCCAGCCGGACGATTCGGGGGAACGGGGCAGGGTGAACTTCACCACGTCGTGATGGGCGTTGAACACGGCGAGCACGGTCACGTCGACGCCGGGCTTCCTGATTCCGCTGACCTGCGCGCGCCCGTCGAGCAGCATGCCGAAGCAGCGCGTGAGCCCGTTGTCCCATGTCTCCGGCTTCATCTCCGAGCCGTTGGCGTCGATCCACGTGACGTCGCGGACCTTGATGTCGGGGTTCACCTCGCCGGTGAAGAAGCGCGAGCGCCGGAGCACCGGATAGAGATGGAAGAGCGCCGTCAGCCGGCGAAAGAATGTGACGAGGCCCTTCTGATCGTCGTCGAGGTCCCAGTCGACCCAGCTGATTGCGTTGTCCTGGCAATAGGCGTTGTTGTTGCCGTTCTGGGTGCGGCCGAACTCGTCGCCGGCGCACACCATCGGCGTGCCCTGCGAGAGCATGAGCGTGGCCATCATGTTGCGCATCTGGCGCAGCCGTAGCGCGCGGACCCCCGCATCCTCGGTCGGTCCCTCGGCGCCGCAGTTCCAGGAGCGGTTGTCCGAGTGACCGTCGCGGTTGTTCTCGCCGTTCTCCTCGTTGTGCTTGTCGTTGTAGGAGACGAGGTCGCGAAGCGTGAACCCGTCGTGGGCGGTGATGAAATTGACGCTCGCCCAGGGCTTGCGGCCGCGGAAGTTGAACTTGTCCGGCGAGGCGCAGAGCCGCGGCGCGAGCGCCTTTGCCGGAGCCTCTCCGCGCCAGAAGTCGCGCACCGTATCGCGGAAAGAGTCGTTCCACTCGGCCCAGCCTGGCGGAAAGCCGCCGACCTGATAGCCGCCGGGACCGCAATCCCATGGCTCGGCGATGAGCTTCACCTCGGAGAGCAGGGGGTCCTGTCCGACCGCCTTCAAGAATCCGCTCTCCGTCTTGAAGCCCTCGGGCTCGCGCGCGAGGATCGTGCCGAGGTCGAAGCGGAACCCGTCGACCCGCGTCTCGCTCACCCAGTAGCGCAGGGAGTCGCAGACCAGCTGGATCACCCGGGGATGGCTGAGGTTCAGCGTGTTCCCGGTGCCGGTGTCGTTGATGTAATAGCGCGGCTGGTCCGGCAAAAGCCGATAGTAGGAGACGTTGTCGATCCCCTTGAACGAGAGGGTCGGCCCGCGTTCGTTGCCCTCGGCGGTGTGGTTGTAGACGACGTCGAGGATCACCTCGAACCCGCCGTCGTGCAGGCGCGCGATCATCTCCTTGAACTCGCGCAGCGAGTTCGGCACGTCGGCGGCGTAGCGCGGATCGGGCGCGAAAAAGCCGATCGAATTGTATCCCCAGTAGTTGCGGAGACCCTTGTCGAGCAGATGACTGTCGTCGACGAAGGTGTGGACCGGCAGAAGCTCGACCGTCGTTACGCCAAGCGACTTGATGTAGTCGACGACGGGCTTCGAGCCGAGACCGGCGTAGAAGCCTTGGACCCTTTCGTCGACGAGCGGGTGGAGCTTGGTGAAGCCCTTCACGTGCATCTCGTAGACGATCGTCTGGTCCCACGGGACGTTGCGGCGACGGTATTCGCCATGCCAATCGAAGTTCGGGTCGACGACGACCGACTTCGGCACGTAGGGCGCGCTGTCGCGCTCGTCGAAGGTGAGGTCGTCCCCGTCCGCGCCGATCGTATAGCCGAAGACGGCGGGGTCCCAGGCGAGCTTGCCGGCGTGGGCGCGCGCGTAGGGGTCGAGGAGGAGCTTGTTCGGGTTGAAGCGGCGCCCGACCTCCGGCTCGTAGGGCCCGTGGACGCGGAAGCCGTAGAAGGTTCCGGGCCCGATGCCGTCGATATGACCGTGGAACACCTCGTCCGTGTACTCGGGAAGCTCGAAGCGGTCGATCTCCCGCCCGTTAGGCTCATCGAAGATGCAGACGTCGACGCGCGTCGCCTGGGCTGAGAAGACGGCGAAATTCGCGCCGGTCGCGTCGGCCGTGGCGCCGAGAGGATAAGGCCTGCCTTCCGTGATCCGCATGAAGCCCCCGTCGCCCTGCCGAGCCAGCGTAAGGCTATAACGCAATCGCGGCGCGGCGGTTCCATTTCCGGTCGGTAAATCGGGGCCAAATTGCTCGCGGATTGCGTCCGTAGTATGGGAGCGCACTCGGAGGCCCGGCGCGCGAGCGTCATGGGAGGCTCGGCGCGGAACGCTTTCGCCGATGTCCACCAGGCCCATCAGCCCGCTGAGTCATGGCATGACGGAGGGTATCAGGCACCGGTTCGCCAAAGACGCGGAAGAGTGGACTGCGTTCGGAACTTGAGACTGTCCGGCCAGTCGTCAACCATTCAGTAAGGCTTCGGTGCGCTGGCGCAACGTCCTGACCAACGCGTCCGCACCCCCGCCGCCGGCGAGGATCGAGGCGAATTCGTCGCGACGAGTCGCCAAGTCGCTAACTGTTCCATTGAAATAGACATCGATCACCCGCCCGCCGCGGACGAGATAGTTGATCGTGACGTTCCGGCCTCCTCCCTGGATCAGCTTCGTTTTAACGACTTCGCCGCCGCCGCGCGCTTCCGCGGTCGTCTGCGGCTCAACGACAAAGCTCTCGCCGGAATAGTCTCTCACGAGGCTCGCGTAGTCCGCGACGAGGAAACGAGAAAAGGCCTCGCGAACTGCGGCCTGCTGCGAAGGCGAGAAGGTGCTCCAAGCCGGACCCGCTGCGTACCGCGTCATCGCCGAGAGATCGAATGCCGAGTTGATCGCAGGCCCGAAGCGCCGGTCGCGTTCGCTCACGCTGAGGCGGTCAGCCTGTTGAAGAGTGGGCAAAAGTTGCTGGTAATAGGCTTCGATGCGCCTTGCAGCCGGCGAGAACCCTTGAGCCAGCGAGGCCATCGGCCCAAAAAAGAGGAGGGCCGTCAACGCTGCGATCAGGGCCGCTGACAGGCTCGGTTTCAAAGCGTTCATTATGGATGTCCCACCTTCCTAGACGGACCCTGACGGGCCAAGTGCACGCTTTAGAGCCTATTTCGGGAATCGAGTCGAGACCGGCTCCGATCGCGGCGGGAAGGCTTGAGACACGACGAGACTGCGGCGGCAGCGGCGGCATCGATCGCTCTTGAGCGCCCCTACCCATGCGACGCCTCGCGAGCCCACTATCGTTGGGCTCGCTCCAAAGGTTCGGAAGTTGGCGCACGTTGGTTTCGGAGCTGAGGCGCGCTCAATTGCCCCGACTAAAAGCGGAATTTTAGGCCGCCGGTCATTGGAGCGTCGGGGGACTCGCGGCCCGCCGTAATGGAAAAGCCGCCTTGAGGATCGGCGGGAAGGGGTCTCTCCGGCAGCGTAAAATCCGTGCTTTTCAATTTGCCCGCACCGACCGGGGGCGCGTAAGGATTCGAGAAAGCAATGTGGCCTGGGCTCGCAGCCTTCGACGCGTCAGGTTTGACGATCTTCGCTTTTGTCCGGTGCGGCTGGACCGAGTTCTGCGGCACGACCGACACCTCCTCCGCCGACGCTTGCGTCAAGGCGAAAAGGCATGCCAATCCTGAAACGGTCGGCCAGCTTCTCATATCCACATACATCCCGTGGATGAGTTAGCGTTTAATTTACCAAATTGCGCTTCGTCGCGCAAATCTATTTCTTACGGTGGGTGCGATTGAACGAAGCCGACTGCGTCGGCGGAGCGGCGTCAAAATTGTCGTTGATGTGAGACGGCTACGCAAGCAGACCAACCTCGTCCGCGTCGTGG
>NZ_JBKQOT010000410.1:0-2511 GCF_052145395.1 Roseiarcus sp. | reverse complement strand
CGAGACTGCGCGCCTGCCACGTCATTCTTGTTTTTGCGCTCGTTACGATCTCCTGCGCCAATTATATTGTCCATCATTTCGCCATTACGACGGAAGGGGAGCGCATAGGCCAGCCATTGAGCCGGGAAAGAAAAACAGTCCGGGCGTGGACGCTGTAGCCATAGCGGAAGACGACATGTCTCCCGAATTCGTTGCGCTTCGTCATACGTTTCATAAATGGACAATGCTGGCCTTCCGATTGAACGCAAGACAATGTCACGCCGTAAGCGCCAGCAGATAATGCAGCCCTCACCCCCTGCCGAAGTCACGCGCGCCGATTACATTAAGCGCGCGGGCGTGTGGCGAAGGCGGTTTTCGATGGCGACGGCGGCAGCTTCCCAGCTTTTCGTTCCTCCCTATCCGCCGCGGTCGGACAAACCGCGCGGCGCGCTCTCGACGATCCTGACGCTCAGGCGCAACCCGATTGAGATCTGGGCGCAGGCGCATTTCGATCGCCCGATCCTGATCGGCCGGTCGATCCTTGGCCTGCGCGCCGCCGCGCATGATCCAGCGGCGGTTAGGCGGATCTTTCTCGACAACGCCGCGAACTACCGCAAGGACGACCTGCAGCTCAGAATCCTGAGCCCGGGTCTGGGCAATGGCCTGGTGACAGCGGACGGCGAGTCCTGGCGCCTCCAGCGCCGGTCGCTCGCGCCGTTGTTCTCGCCGCGCGCGGTCGCCGACTTCGCCCCGGCAATGCAGGGCGTCGCCGCGACGACCGTCGAGCGCCTAAGCCGCCGGCGCGACGGTGCGGTCGCCGACGTCGGCGAGCTCATGTCGCGCATCGCGCTTGAGGTGCTCGAGCAGACGTTGTTCTCGCAGGGGCTCGGGCGGGAAGTGAGCGAATTCCAGCGCGCCGTGACCGAGTATTTCGACAGTTTCGGTCGCCTCGACCCGCTCGACCTCCTCGGCGCGCCCGCCTTTCTGCCCCGGTTCGGCCGTCGGCGCGGCCGCCCGGCGCTGAAATTCTTTGATTCCGTGGTCGACAGCGTCATCGACAACCGCAAGCGGCTGCTGGACGGCGGCGGCGACGCGCCGCGCGATCTCCTGACGCCGCTGCTCGAGGCCAAGGACCCGGAGACGGGCCGTGGCCTGCCTGGCGCCGACATTCGCGCCAACATTGTCACGTTTATCTTTGCGGGACACGAAACGACCGCCAATGGTTTGACCTGGTCGCTCTATCTGCTGTCGCAGGCCGCGGATTGGCGTCAACGCGCCGAGGAAGAGGCCAGCCATGTCTTCGATCCGGCGCGGCCGTCGTCTTTCGAGGATTGTGAGGTCCTTCGCGCGGTGTTCGAGGAGGCGCTCCGGCTTTATCCGCCGGCCGCCGCGCTCAGCCGGCAGGCGATCGCCGACGACGAAATTCTCGGCGTTCCGATTCCGGCCGGAACGGTGATTTCGATCTCGCCCTATGTGCTGCACCGGCGGCCGAACCTGTGGACAAATCCTGACGCCTTTGATCCGTCACGCTTTCTTCGCGCCAACCGGGACCGCATCGACCGGTTCGCCTACATCCCGTTCGGCGCGGGTCCGCGCGTGTGCATCGGCATGCCGTTCTCGCTGCAGGAAGCGATTATCATACTGGCTAACCTCTTGCGAACGTATCGTTTCGAACTGGTAGAGGGACAAGAAGTCGCGCCGCAGCAGAGGATCACGCTGCGTCCCCGGAGGGGCCTGAGGATGCATGTGAAGCGCCGCGAATCGACGTAGAAATCTCCAGCTGAAAACTTCTTCGTGAAGTTACGTTGACAGCCAAACGGGACGGCTCTATATCGCTACCACTGACGACGACGGCGCGCTCCACGGAGCGGCCGACCGAGCCGGTTTCGGGAACTTCTTGAGCGCGCTCCTCCCTACTGAGAGGTGGGGGTGGAGAGCTTTCGGTCGTTCCTGCTTCGCGTCAGCGGAGCCTATAGAGTGAGAGTTTCGGGTTCGATCGGAGTTCGGCAGGCGGATCGCCTCCGGGCGCCAACCGGGTTCGCAGGATCGGAGCATTCCGGTCCGTCGCTGTTTGACAATTTCATCGGAAGGAAGAGAGACGTGGGCGGCGTGGTCCTTGCGTCTGGGTTTCTTTCTGCTGGTTTGGGTTGGCTGACAGGCTGATCTGGGTTGGCGGTTGGATTACTCAGAAGAAGAGACCTAACGACGGTCACGTTTCATAACACCATCGCGCTTTGGGTGGTTTGGGTTTGGGGACGTCGAGAGACGGTCCTTGGGCTTGGACGCCGCCTGGGGAGCGAAGTGTTGGAAACTCGTCAAGAGTAGCGCGGAGCGTTGAGAGACGCTCCAAGCCAGAGTGACCAGTCGGGATTGAGATCTTCAAGTTCAACTTGAGAGTTTGATCCTGGCTCAGAACGAACGCTGGCGGCAGGCTTAACACATGCAAGTCGAGCGCCCCGCAAGGGGAGCGGCAGACGGGTGAGTAACGCGTGGGAACATACCCTCTGGTTCGGAATAACTCAGGGAAACTTG
>NZ_JBKQOT010000409.1:0-22314 GCF_052145395.1 Roseiarcus sp. | reverse complement strand
AAATCGACGTGGACCGGCCGATCGTTGACGACGTCGAGCTGGTAGTCGCGCGGGAGCACGCGCTCCTTGCGGCCTTCCATGTCGAGTTCGAAGATGGTGGTCAGAAAGTGCCCGGCGTAAATGAGCTTGTTGACGTCCTTGAAGTCGACCGAAATCGGCTCGGGCTTGAGACCGCCGCCATAGATGACGGCGGGAACGCGGCCTTCGCGACGAACGGAGCGGGCGGCCCCCTTGCCTGTCCCGCTACGCGTCACGGCCGCGAGTTGCTTGATCGCTGCCATGATGATGTCCTTAACAGAGTTGATCGCGCCTCGCCTCCAGGGGTGTCGGAACCGGCGCGAAGGGCAGGCTTATAGAGGAGCGCTGTTTGCGCGGCAAGATCCGGCGCCGATCTTGTTCTGGTTAGGTTCTTATTTGGTTCTGGTTTCATCACATTGACTTCGTCGCCTGCGCTTGGCATGAAACGGGTGCGCCTAGGTCTCGCCCGCGTTGCGAAGCCAGGACGTTCGGGCGCGGGTGTAGCTCAATGGTAGAGCAGCAGCCTTCCAAGCTGAATACGAGGGTTCGATTCCCTTCACCCGCTCCAGTCCTTTCAATGCCGGCGGTCTTCGACGCGGGCGTCGGACATCTTGTTCGCCGGCGATCAAGAAGCCGGTCGATCGAAACCCGTCAATGTCTTGCAGCAAGGACTTAGCGTCCGCCTGTGAGGCCGCTTGTCAGACTGCCAGATCAGCTGGCGGACGGCTTGACCGGCGCGGCCAGCTCCGCGGCCTTCAGAATGTGCTCCGCGAGCAGCGCTTGAGCCCGTTCGCCGTCCCGGGCGATCGCCGCGTCAAGGATTCGGCGATGTTCGGCCGCCGATTGTGAGCGCGGAAACGGCCTCGTCCGGAGCGATAACATCCGGTAGCGCCGGCTGTGGTCGTACATGGCCCGCAGATAGAGGCGGAGCCAGCGCGAGCGGCAATTCGAGATCAGAGCTTCGTGGAACGCCTCGTTGGCGGCCTCCCACGGCTCGCCGTAGGCGTCCGGGTCGGCCTCCACGAACTCTTCGACCCGCGACAGCTTGTGATACGCGCCCATCACCCGCGCCTCCCAATCGAGGTCCGCGGCGGCGATCGACTGTTTCAGCGCATGGCATTCGAGAAGCTGGCGCATCTCGGTGATCTCCCGCAGATCCTCTGTCGAGACCGGGAGGACGGCGAACCCCTTCTGCCCCTCGGCGACGACGAGCCCGTCCGCGGCGAGGCGGGCCAGGGTCTCCCGGAGCGTATTGACGCTGACGTCGTAAGCTCTGCTGAGCTTCTCGAGCTTGAGCTTCGCGCCCGGCGACAGCACGCCGAGGATGATGTCCTGACGCAACCGCTCGTGCAGCGCTTCAGTCAAGGTCGGCGCTGCGCCCGATCCGGCGACGCGTTCGTGCGCAACGGTCACGGGAAAGCCCTCGCTACAGGAATTTCATATTGCCACTCGGAACGCTATCTCTTATGAAAGAAAAAATATAGGAGATTTTGCGGATGCTCAGATGGTCGATCGCTTCCGTCTGCATGGGGGGCTCGCTCGAAAGCAAGCTCGCCGCCGCAGCCAAGGCGGGCTTTCGCGCCGTCGAGATCTTCGAAAACGACCTCACATTCTTCAGTGGCAAGCCGCATCACGCCCGCCGGATCGCGGCCGACCTGGGGCTCGAAATCGTCGCGCTTCAGCCGCTGCGCGACTTTGAGGCGGCGCCAGAGCCTCAACGCTCGCGAAACATCGAGCGCGCGGCGCGCAAGCTCGATCTCATGGGCGAACTCGGCTGCCGGCTGTTGTGCGTCTGCTCGAACGTTTCGCCCGAGGCGATCGACGATCCCGACCGAGCGGCAGCGGACCTCGCGCATTTGGCCGATCTGGCCCGACGGAGCGGCATGCGCGTCGGCTATGAGGCGCTGGCCTGGGGCCGATGGGTCAAGGATTGGACTTCGGCTTGGGACATCGTGCGGACGGCCGACCGCGACAATCTCGGCATCGGCCTCGACAGCTTCCACATCTGCGTGCGCGGCAATGCAATCGAGCCGATCGCCGACCTGCCGGCGGACCGGATCGCGCTGGTTCAGGTCGCCGACGCGCCGGCGCTGACCATGGACCCCCTGTCGCTCAGCCGCCATTACCGCTGCTATCCCGGCCAGGGCGACTATCCGATCGTCGACTATCTCGACGCGGTGACGCGGTCGGGCTATCGGGGCCCGCTGTCCCTGGAAATCTTCAACGACCAGTTCCGCGGCGCCGCGGCTTCGGCGATCGCCGTCGACGGCATGCGGTCGCTGAGAGCGGTGGGAGAGGCGCTCGCCGCCCGGCGGCCCGCGCGCGGCGAAGCGCCGCTGCCCGACCTCACCCCTCTCCCCCCAGCGCCGAAAGTCGAAGCCGTCGAATTCGTCGAATTCGCGGCGGGCGAAGCGGAGGCCCGCGAACTCGTCGATCTCCTGGAGGGCCTCGGCTTCGGTCTCACCGGCCGCCATCGCACCAAGAATGTCGACCTCTTCACCCAGGGCGCGGTCAACCTGATCGTGAACCAGGAGCGTGAGGGTTTTGCCCACGCCTTCTCGCTGCTGCACGGACCCGCGCTCTGCGCGCTCGCGATCAGGGTCGATTCGATCGACAGGGCGCTCGAGCGCGCCGCCGCCCTGGAATGCCAAAGCTACGCCGGCAAGATCGGCCCGGGCGAGGCGACGCTTCCTTCGGTCGCCGGCGTCGAGGGCAGCCTGATCTATTTCATCGGCCCGGACGGGCCGAAGTGGCGCAATGACTTCGAACTGGCTGACGACACGCCTTCGGCCGGTCTGCTCCGCGCGGTCGATCATTTCTCGAACGTCGTGCGTCGCGGGGAGTTCCTGAGCTGGTCGCTGTTCTACCGGACGGTGCTCGGGCTGAGCCTCGAGCCGCAGGTCGAGATCGCCGATCCGCATGGCGCTTTCTTCAGCCGTTCCGTCCGAAGCGCGAACAACGGCCTGCGCGTCGCCCTCAATATCGGCGAAGGCGGCGCGACCGGAGTCTCGCGCTTCCTCGACGCTTTCGGCGGAGCGGGGTTCCAGCAGATCGCGCTCGCGACCGACGACATCTTCGCCGCGGTCGAGGCGGCGCGCGAGCGGGGCGTCCCGTTCCTGCCCATTCCCGACAATTACTACGACGATCTCGCGACGCGCTTCGAACTCGCCGCCGACCTCATCGCACGGATGCGCTCGCTCGGCGTGCTCTACGATCGCGTCAAGGACGGCGAATTTCTCCACATCTACACCCGCGCCTTCCACGATCGCTTCTTTTTCGAGATCGTCGAGCGCCGCAACTACGACCTCTTCGGCGCGGCGAACACGCCCGTACGGCTAGCGGCCCAGGCGGCGGCTTCCGATGCGGAAAAGCAGGTCGCGATCACCCTCGAACGATGACGATGTCCGGCTTCCTTGAGGAATGACGCCTCATGATCAACGGGATCGCCGCCTCGTCGGCGGCGGCCGGCGCGGCCGAGATTGCGCTCTACGACGTCAGCGCCGCGGCGATGGACGCGCTCGCCGGTCGGCTGATAGCGCACTACCCGAAACTCCCCTTCGCCGTCGGCGCCAACGATCCCTCCGGATTCTACATTGCGGTCAACGCAGCTCCGCTCGGCACTTATCCCGTCGATCCGATGCCGATCGACGTGGTGCGCCTCACGCCGTCGACCTTCATCGCCGAAGTCGTGATGAAGCACGAGACGACGGCCTTTCTCGCCGCCGCCCGGGCCCGCGGCTGCAAGACCCAGGCCGGGGTCGACATGCTGTTCGAACAGATCCCCGCCTGTCCGTCGGCGACGCCCGACGCATTGAGAGCCGTGGCGCAGATAGACTATTAGTCTGCAGGCCTAAGAAACGACAAAAGGGAGGAACCATCGATGACAGCCGCGATGTATCACGAGCCGACGGGGCAGCATCAGTCAAGAACCGCAGCCGCGAGCGGCTGGATCGGGTCCGCGCTCGAGTACTACGATTTCTTCATTTACGCGACGGCCGCTTCGCTCGTCTTCCCGCAAATCTTCTTCCCCTCGAGCAATCCGACGGTCGCGATCGTCGCCTCGCTCGCGACCTACGGGGTCGGCTACGTCGCGCGGCCGATCGGCGCCTTCGTGCTCGGCCACTTCGGCGACACGCACGGCCGCAAGACCGTTCTCCTCGTCTGCCTGTTCCTGATGGGGCTTTCAACTATGGCCGTCGGGCTGCTGCCGACCTACCAGCAGGCGGGCATATGGGCGCCAGCGCTGCTCGTCGCCATTCGGCTCATACAGGGCTTCGCCGTGGCCGGCGAGATTTCCGGCGCGAGCTCCATGATCCTCGAACATGCGCCGTTCGGCCGTCGCGGCTATTTTGCGAGCTTCACCCTCCAGGGCGTGCAGGCCGGACAGATCCTGGCCGCGGCGGTGTTCCTGCCGTTGAGCTACGTGCTTTCGCAGGACGCCTTCATGACCTGGGGATGGCGCGTACCGTTCCTGCTAAGCGTCTTCGTGCTGGTCGCAGGCTACATCATCCGTCGCGAAGTCCACGAGACGCCCGCCTTCGAGGAGGAGAAGGCGCAGCACGTGGTGCCGCGAACGCCGGTTATGGAGGCGCTCGCCAACCATTGGCCCGACATCCTTCGGGTGGTCTGCATGGCGCTGATGAATGTCATTCCGGTGGTGGCGACGATCTTCGGCGCCGCCTACGCTGTCCAGCCGGGCTATGGCGTCGGCATGGACAAGAGCGTGTATCTCTGGATTCCGGTGATCGGGAACATCGTGGCCGTGGTCGTCATTCCGTTCGTCGGCGATCTTTCGGACCGGATCGGCCGCCGGCCGCCCATGATCCTCGGCTCGCTCGCGGCGGGGCTGCTGGCTTTCGGCTATCTCTATGCGATCAGCATCAGGAGCGTGCCGCTCGCTTTTCTGCTCTCGATCCTGATGTGGGGCGTCGTCTACCAGGGCTACAACGCGGTCTTTCCGAGCTTCTATCCCGAGCTCTTCCCCACGCGGTCGCGCGTCTCCGGCATGGCGATTGCTCAGAACATCGGGACGATGCTGACCGCGCTCCTTCCGGCGCTGTTTGCGACCGTCGCGCCTCCCGGCTCCTCGAACGTGCCCCTGACGGTGGGAGCGCTCGCCTTCGGCGTGACAATCATCTCGGCGATCGCGGCGTGGAGCGCGCGCGAAACCTATCGAGTTCACCTGAATGATCTTGGCGAGCCCGGCGCGCCGCCGGTCGACAAGGTCCAGTACGAGCAGCTGCGCCGGCAGAGCCTGACGGCTGCCGCATAAAGGCGGAGGTCTCTTCCACCGGCGCCGGCGGGACGCCGCACGACGCGTCCCGCGCTCGGGACGTCGCCGCTCGCGATGTCCCCCCGGCGTGCTGCGTTGGGTCTCGTCAGACCTGCGGAAGCAGGAAGCCTGCGAAGAAGGCGGCGAGTTCTTCCTCGGCGTCGAGCGGCAAGACGTGCGCGACATATTGGTCCGGGCGCACGACGACCATGCAGCCGTCGCGGCTGACCGCTCTCATGTCGAAGACGTCGTTCCCGGCCTTCAGGTCCGGGCAGAACATCTTTTCATAGTCGATGAGGCCGTGCCTGCCTTTCCGCGGCAGGAGGAGCGCGGGCATGTCCTCGATCCTGAGATCGCGATGGCCCTGCTGGAAGACCGCGCGGACATCGACGATCGAGTCGACGTCGGCGCCCGCCGGCGTGTATCTGAGTACCGGAGACTGCGGCGATGCCGCGAGATGATCGCATAAGCTTCGCGCCTTGGAAGAAGTCTCAGCAGGATTCGCCCGGTCCGCGAATATGAAGATCCGCCAGCGGCCGTCGGCCTTCACGCAATGGCCGAGATGGACGGCCTTGGCGTCCGCAAGACGAATGGCGGGCGCTGAGTGGAAGCGCATGCCGATCGTGAACCCTCCGGCGAGACGCTGATGGGTCGGCTCCGCCGAGACGATCGACGGCCGATAGCGGGTTTCGACGCCCGCGGTGAACCGGAGCCGCCGCATGAAGTACTTCTGGAACTCGACAGGGTCGACGCCGTCGTCGCCGGTGGCGGCCTTCGGCTTGGCGCTGAACATGGCCGCCCATTCGCGGTCGAAGTCGATCAGGTCCTGCGCGATAGCCCGCCTCTCGGTGGAATAGGTCTGGAGCAGCGCGGGGGACGCCCGCCCCTTGATCACAGACACGAGCTTCCAGCCGAGGTTGAACGTGTCCTGCATCGAGACGTTCATCCCCTGGCCCGCTTTCGGGCTGTGCGTGTGGCAGGCGTCGCCGGCGATGAAGACGCGAGGGTTCGCGCGCTCATGCGCCGCGTCGTCGTAGCGGTCGCAGATCCTCTGGCCAATCTCATAAACCGACCACCACGCGCATTCCTTCACCTCCAGCGTGTAGGGCCTCATGACCCGCCGCGCCTGCTCGATCAGGCGGTCGAGCGTGATGCTGCGGTTCGCCACCCGCTCGTCGGCGCCGAGCTTGTCGAGCTCCACGTAAATGCGGACGAGGTAGCCGCCCTCGCGCGGAATGACGAGCACGCTGCCCTGGTCGCCCGACAGGATCGTCGCCTTCAGCCGGATGTCGGGAAAATCGGTCACGGCGAGCACGTCCATGACGCCCCACGCCTGATTGGCCGAGTCGCCTTTCAGGACATATCCGAGCGCCTCGCGCACCTTGCTGCGGGCTCCGTCGCAGCCGACGACATAGCGGGCCCTGACGGTCTCGACCTCGCCTCTATGGCTTTCGTCGATCCGCGTGAGCCTGACCGTGACCGGCCGTTCGCCGTCCGGTGCGACCTGGAGATCGACGAGTTGGCGCGCGTAATCGGGCTCTAGCCTCGAGGGCGAATCACGCATGACGTCGAGATAGAAATCATGCACGCGCGCCTGGTTCAGAATCACATGCGGGAACTCGGAAAGGCCGTCCTCGACGTCCTGAATTCGCCCGTTGCGGACGATGCGGTCGCGGGCGCCGTCGTCCGGCTTCCAGAAGGTCACCTCGTTGACCCAGTAGGCCTCTTTCATCACGCGCTCGCTGAAGCCAAAGGCCTCGAACATCTCCATGCTGCGACACGCGACGCCGTCGGCCTGGCCGAGCGCCAGGGGGCCCAGTTTCTGTTCGACGATCCGGGTCCTGATCTCTGGGAACGCCGCGAGTTGCGCCGCCAGGGTCAGACCCGTCGGGCCGCAGCCGACAATGAGGACGTCCACCTCCTCTGGAAGCGCGTCGGTCTGAGGCGACGGGCGGGCCGGTTCGTAGATCTCCGGATCGCCCGGTCTGAAGCCGTTCAGATGGAATTGCATGTTCGCCCTCTTCCCTTGTTCGCGCGCGGCGGGAAGTCTTCCGCCGACGCCTCCTCTCCCAAGACCTTCCGAGGTTCACGAAAGAAAAGCGCGGGTCAAGGCCGCCGTCGGCGATCGACCCGCCGAGCGGCTGCGTCGAGACTCGGGCCGCAGGCATGCTATCGTCCAGGTCCGACTCAGAATTCCAACCCCGTCGAGGCCCATGCATCCGCTTGCCCGTTCCATCACCGTCGCACTGATCACTTTCGGCGCCAGCCTTCTGGGCATGCTCATCCAGCTCGGGGTGTCTCTGGAGGTGCTGACCGCGTCGAAGGGCGCCGTCGGAGGGATGGTTGGGCTCGTGTCGTTGCTGCTCGCGCTCGTCCTCGGCCTCTTGGTCTTCACCGCTTTTTCCATCTTCACCACCCAGCAGTCGGAAGCCTATTCGCTCGGACCGGTGGTTGCGGACATCGATCTCGCCCTCGACCAGTACGGGCCGGAAGGCGCCTCCGGCCGGGCGGGATTGCGCGCGTCCCTCCAGCGCACGCGAGTCCGCTTCTTCGGCGACGCCGAGCGAGGGCCGCAGCCGTTCACCTTCGACGAGATGAAGGCGACGTTCGCGGGGCTCGACGGCTACTTCGACAGCCTCGAGCCCGCGACCGACCGGCAGCGGCGCCTCGTCACCAAGGCCTGGGACCTCGCGCGAAAATACCACGATACCCAGATGACGATGGCGCGCCAGCTCGCGAGCCCCTTTCCGCCGCACGTGCTGACCGTGGTGATCTGTTGGGCGACGGTCCTTTTCCTCGGCAACGGGGTCGTGGCAGCGCCGAATGCGGTGACGATCATCGCGCATCTCGCCGGCGCGATCTCGATCGGCACCGCGATTTTCCTGATCCTCGAACTCAGCAATCCTTACACTGGATTCATCAGGATCTCGCCGGCCGGCGTCGACAACGCGCTGAGCGTTCTAGGTGAGGTGTCGTCGCCGGCGCCGGACGGGCCCGTCCAAAGCGAACGCGCCCGGACGCCCGCTTGAGGTCGGAGGAAGGGTTGGCTTGGCGGGGCGCTTCCCGCCGGCATGCTGAACAAGGAGCGCTGAATGAGCGACGCCATCCGCATCGCGAAGCAAGTATCCGGAGCGCACGGCCGCTACGTCGCCCGGATCGACGGCGTCGATGGCGAAGCGGAGCTTGTCTTCACCGTCCGCAACGCCGGACTGATCAGCGCCGACCACACCGAGGCGCCGGCGAGCATGCGCGGGACGGGCGCGGCCCTGGCGCTGGTCGAGCACATGATCGCCGACGCCCGCGCCGCCGGATTCAAGATCGTCCCGGTCTGCCCCTACGTGCTGGCGCAATATCGAAGGCATCCCGACTGGAGCGACGTGATGACGAGCCAGCGCCCGTCCTGACTGGGCGACCACGAAAGGACGCCGGCGTCGCGTGACAATCCGCGGAGTTCCTGCGAGGAAGGCGGCATGACGGATAGCCGCTTCTCGATTGCGGATTACTGGCCCGACGATCGGAGCGCGCTCATCGGCGTCGTCGGGCGCATGGGCGGAGGCTTGCGCGCCTGGTCGCTGGCGGTCAGCTTTCTCGGCGACTGCATTGTTCCGCGCGGGGGCGAGGTCGGCGTCGCGACCATCTCAAACTTGCTTGGCGCCTTCAGCATCGACAGCGGCGTCACGCGGACCTCGATGTCGCGCCTTGCGAGCGACGGCTGGGTCGCAAGGCAGAAGGTCGGACGCAACAGCTTCTATGCCCTGACCCCGCTGGCGCTCGCGGCTTCCGAAACCGCCTCGCGCCGCATCTACGCCCCGCGCCACCCGGAGGCCCCATGCGGCTGGCGGGTCGTGTACGCCGGCGGCCTCGGGAAGAGCGAGCAGGCGCGCCTCAAGGCGGCGCTCGCCCGGCGCGGCGCGGCGGAGCTCGCTGCGCAGACCTGGCTGCTTCCGGATGTCGACAAGGCTCCGGACGTTTTGGGCGCAATCGTCATGACGGCCGGTCCGCTGCCGGAGGCGGAGGCGCGGCTTCTGGTGGCGCGCGCCTTCGATCTCGAAGCCCTAAGCGCGGACTACGCCGGATTCGTCGAAGCCTTCGCGCCGGTTGTCGAAGTCCTCGGATCCGGGCGGAGCCTCTCCGGCCTCGACGCCCTCGCCATGCGGGTCCTCGTCATCCACGCCTTTCGCCGCATCGTGCTGCGCGACCCGATGATCCCGGCGCCCTACCTGCCGGAGGGCTGGCCGGGGTTTTCCGCGCGCGCCACGACGGCGGCGATCTGGCGGGCGCTCTTGCGCCCGTCCGAGGCCTGGCTCGACGCCAACGCCGCCTCGGCCTATGGGCCGCTGCCGCCGCGATCCGAGGACGGACGGCGATTCTAGGGCGCGCTTCTCGAAGGAGCCGGCCATCGCCGCTCGCGCTCCGCCCAGCATACGCTCGGCGCCGTTCGGCACGCTTTCGACGCCCGTTCGGGCCCCGTTCGGCGTGGCGAAAGGCCGCCTTATCCAACCGTCTTTCGTGCGTTTTCAAAGACTTGTTCCGGAGTTTCGGAGAAAATGCAACGGCCAACGAGTCTGACCTTCGGCGAGCGCCCCTTCCACCCCCTTGGCCTGGTCCCCCCGCGCTGACGTGCAGGACGGAAAGGCGCCCACCAACGCGAGTCCCGTCGATCGATGACGAAGCATCCATGCCGCGCAGCCCTTTCGTTATGTAGAACGGTAATTCTAAAATACGATAACACAAACTTCTGTTTATGGGAACTCCTGGCGCAACCGTAGCACGCACCCCGAGGGTGCCGCCTGTCCCGCGCTCAGCCCTCGGACCCTGCGACAGCTCCTGCGGCAACATGTTACATTTTTTTGTTGATCCGTAACAAAAATGATGCATAATGGCCCGCATCGAGGCCGCGAAAATCGGTCCGTTCGAACGCGGGGAGACGCATGTACGCCCAAGCGCTGAACGCCAAGGATCTGGCGCCGGTCAAGGCCGAGGACCCGCAAAAACTCGCCGCCTTCCAGGCCCGGATCGACGCCGAGGAGAAGATCGAGCCCAACGACTGGATACCGGAGCAATACCGCCGCACGCTCATCCGGCAGATCTCCCAGCACGCCCATTCCGAGGTCATCGGCATGCAGCCCGAGGGCAATTGGGTGACGCGTGCGCCGACCCTCAAGCGCAAGGCCCAGCTTCTGGCAAAAATCCAGGACGAGGCTGGTCACGGGCTCTATCTCTATTCCGCCACCGAGACGCTCGGCGTCTCGCGCGAGGAGCTCTACGACCAGTTGCTCACGGGCCGGGCTAAATATTCGTCGATTTTCAACTACCCGACCCTGAATTACGCCGACATGGGCGCGGTCGGCTGGCTCGTCGACGGCGCGGCGATCATGAACCAGATTCCGCTCTGCCGCTGCAGCTACGGCCCCTACGCCCGCGCGATGATCCTTATCTGCAAAGAGGAGTCGTTCCACCAGCGGCAAGGCTACGACATCATGGTCGCCATGTGCCGCGGGACGGCGGAGCAGCGCGCGATGGCGCAGGACGCGCTGAACCGCTTCTGGCTGCCCTCGCTCATGATGTTCGGCCCGCACGATTCGAGCAGCGTCCATTCGGAGCTGTCGATGAAGTGGAAGATCAAGCGCTTCACCAATGACGGGCTGAGGCAAAAGTTCATCGACGCGACCGTGCCGCAGGCCCGCTACCTGGGGCTCACGATTCCCGACCCGGACCTGCGCTTCAACGAGGCGACCGGCCATTGGGAGCACGGGGCCCTCGACTGGGACGAGTTCGCCCGCGTGCTCGCCGGCGACGGCCCCTGCAACCGCCAGCGGATGAAGCATCGCCTTGCGGCCGAGGCGGACGGCGCCTGGGTGCGCGAGGCCGCCGCCGCCTATGCCTTGAAGTCGCGCGCCGCAACCGAACGCGCGGCGTGACGAGCAACGACACGAGGAAACGTCCATGACCGAAGCCGCGACCCCGTTGTGGGAAGTGTTCGTCCGCCCGCGCAACGGGCTTGCCCACCGCCATGTAGGCTCGCTGCACGCGCACGATGCCAAGATGGCGCTGCAGGCGGCGCGCGACGTCTACACCCGGCGGGGCGAGACGCTGTCGATCTGGGTCGTCCCGTCGTCGGCCATCGTCGCTTCCGACCCGTCCGAGAAGGACATGATGTTCGAGCCGACGGCGACGAAAATCTACCGGCACCCGACCTTTTACGAAGTGCCCGACGAAGTCGGCCACATGTGAGGGCGACGGCCATGACGCTCGCTTCTTCCGATCCCCGCGCCGCCTGGCTCATGCGTCTCGGCGACGCAAGCTTGATCCTCGGCCATCGCATGACCGAATGGCTGTCGCGCGCTCCGACGCTCGAGGAGGACATCGCGCTCGCCAATTTCGGCCTCGACCTCATCGGGCAGACGCGCGCGCTCTATACGCGCGCCTGCGAACTCGAGGGCGGAACGCGCGACGAGACGGACCTCGCCTATCGCCGCGCCGAGCCGGACTATCGCAATCCGCTCCTCGTCGAGCAGCCGAACGGCAATTTCGCCGACACCATGGCGCGGCATCTCCTCTTCGCCGCCTATGCGACGCCCCTCTATGAGAGCCTCGCCTCGTCCAACGACGCGGAGACGGCGGGGATCGCGACACGCTCCGCGCGCGAGATGGCCTATCATCTGCGCCACGCCGGCGAGTGGATGATCCGGCTCGGCGACGGCACGGCGGAGAGCCACGCCAAGGCGCAAGCCGCGCTCACCGATCTCTGGCCCTACGTCCCGGAGCTGTTCGAGGCCGACGACCTCGATCGCGAGGTCGCGGCTTCAGGCTTCGGCGTCGATCCCTCGACATTGCGCGGCGCGTTCGACGCCGCGGTCGACGACGTGCTTGCGCGTGCGACCCTGAAAAAGCCTGCCGAGCGCTTCGGCCAGCGCGGCGGAAAGGGAGGCCGGCACAGCGAGCATCTCGGCCACATGCTCGCCGTCTTGCAGGCCCTGCAGCGCGCCTATCCGGACGCAAGGTGGTGAACGTGGTTGAATCCGCCCTGGAGAATCTGGGCGCCTCTGCTGACGCGGTCGCTGACCGCGCTCAACGAGCGCGGCTACAGGAGGCCGCCCGGGCCGCGGCGGCGCGCGTGACGGACCCCGAAGTGCCGGTCCTCACGATCGACGACCTCGGCATTCTGCATGACGTCGCGATCGACGATACGGGACGGGTCACGGTCACGATTTTGCCGACCTATTCCGGCTGTCCGGCGATGGGCGTCATCGCGCTCGGAATCGAGACCGAACTCATGAAGGACGGCTTTGCCGACGCGCGCGTCAGGCTGACGAATGCGCCCGCCTGGTCGACCGAGCGCATGAGCGAGGCGGCGCGCGAAAAGCTCCGCGCGACCGGCATATCCCCGCCCGAGCGCGTCTCGGGCAAGCGCGCCCTGTTCGCCCCGTCCGCCGCCGTCGGCTGTCCGCGCTGCGGCTCGAGCGAGACCGAACGCATCTCGGAATTCGGCTCGACGGCGTGCAAGGCCCTCTGGCGCTGCCGCGCCTGCCGCGAGCCTTTCGATCATTTCAAATGCATCTGAGCCCGAGCCGATGAGCCGCTTCCATTCCCTGAAAATCGTCGACCGCCGCCGGGAGACGGCCGACAGCGTGTCCCTCGCCTTCGCCGTGCCGGAGACCTTACGCGAAGAATTCGCGTATCGGCCCGGCCAGTATCTCACGGTGAGAGCCACCATAGACGGCGAGGAATGCCGCCGCTCTTATTCGATCTGCTCGGGCGCGGACGAAGGCGAGCTGCGCATCGCGGTCAAGAAGGTCGACGGCGGGCGGTTTTCGCGCTTCGCCAACGAAGCGCTCGCGCCCGGCCAGCGCCTCGATGTCGCGGGACCCGAAGGGCGGTTCACCGCCGACATCGGCGCCGACCGCCACTATGCGTTCTTCGCCGCTGGATCTGGCGTCACGCCGGTTATGTCGATCATCCGATCGACGCTCGCCGCCAATGCGAATGCGCGCGCGACGCTCGTCTACGGAAACCGCACGACGGCGAGCATCATGTTCCGTCAGGCGCTCGACGATCTCAAGGACCGCTATCTCGGGCGGCTCGCCGTCTTCCACGTGCTGTCGCGCGAGTCGCAGGACATCGACCTTCTCAACGGCCGGATCGACGGCGAGCGGATCGCCCTCATCGCGCGGACCATCGTTCCGCCGAAAGGCGTCGACGCCTATTTCCTGTGCGGCCCGTTTGGCATGATCGAGGACGGCCGCAGGGCGCTGATCGCAGCCGGCGTCGAGCCGTCGCGGATCAAGGCCGAGCTCTTTTCGACCGACGGCGCGCCGCGGCCGGCGCCCGCCGCGACGCCGGCGCATGTCGCCCACGAGGGCGAAGCGCATGTCTCATGCGTACTCGAAGGCCGCAGACATCGGATCGAGGTCGAGCCGGGCCGGCTCATCATCGAAGCCGCGCACGAGCAGGGCTTCGAGATCCCCCACTCGTGCAAGGGCGGCATGTGCTGCACCTGCCGCTGCAAGGTGCTGGAGGGCGCGGTGGCGATGGACGTCAACTATTCGCTCGAACCCTGGGAACTCGAGGCCGGCTACACGCTCGCCTGCCAGTCCCGGGCGCTCACGCCGACGGTGACGCTGGATTTCGACGCGGCGTAATCGAGGCGGCGAATATTGATCCGCCCCGGGCCCTATTCGACTCGAGCGGCTAGCGTCCCCGCCCCCTCATTGTGGGTCCCACAAGGGGGGAGGAGGGCGCCCGACTGGCCAGCGATCCTATTCAAGCGCTGAAGGCTCACCCTTTCGGGCGAAGGTCGACGATCCGCTTGGCCTTGCCCTGCGAACGCTCGACGGCGCCGGGGTCGACGACGCGGACGCCGGCTGTCACGCCGATCACGGACTTGATGTGGTGGGTAAGTTCGTGCGCGCCCAACTCGCGCTGGGCCTCGTCAGCCGCGTGCGGCCGCGCCTCGACCACGACCGTCATGGCGTCCATGCGCTCATGGCGGAAAAGCTCGATCTGGAAGTGCGGCGACAGCGCGTCGCACTTGAGAATCTGCTCCTCGATCTGCGACGGGAATACATTGACGCCGCGCAAGATGATCATGTCGTCGGAACGCCCGGTGATCCGCTCCATCCGCCGCATCGATCGCGCCGTGCCGGGCAGAAGCCGCGTCAGGTCGCGCGTGCGGTAGCGGATGATCGGCATCGCCTCCTTGGTGAGCGAGGTGAAGACGAGCTCGCCCGGCGCGCCGTCCGGCAAGACTTCGCCCGTGTTGGGATCGACGATCTCGGGGTAGAAATGGTCCTCCCAGATGTGTGGGCCGTCCTTGGTCTCGACGCATTCGCAGGAGACGCCCGGCCCCATGACCTCCGACAGTCCGTAGATGTCGACCGCGTGCATGTCGAAAGACTGCTCGATCTCGGCGCGCATGGCGTTGGTCCAGGGCTCGGCGCCGAAGATGCCGACCTGAAGGCTGCAGTCGCGCGGATCGACATTCGACCGGCGGAACTCGTCCAGAATCGCCAGCATGTAGGACGGCGTCACCATCACGATCTCGGGCTTGAAGTCGTGGATGAGCTGCACCTGCCGCTCGGTCATGCCGCCCGAGACCGGAATGACCGCGCAGCCCAGCCGCTCGGCCCCGTAGTGCGCGCCCAAGCCCCCGGTGAACAGGCCGTAGCCGTAGGCGATATGGACCTTCATGCCCCGCCGCCCCCCGGCGGCGCGGATCGAGCGCGCCATGAGGTCGGACCAGACGTCGATGTCGCCTTGCGTGTAGGCGACCACAGTCGGCTTGCCGGTCGTGCCGGACGAGGCGTGGATACGGGCGATCCGGTCGTGCGGCACGGCGACCATACCGAACGGATAAGTGTCGCGCAGGTCGACCTTGGTCGTGAACGGGAACCTGGCGAGATCGCCGAGCGTGCGGCAATCGCCAGGATGGATCCCCGCAGCGTCGAACTTGGCGCGATAGTGGGGAACGTTGTCGTAGGCGTGGCGCAGGCTCTTTTGCAGGCGGGCGAGCTGCAGAGCGGCGATTTCGTCGCGCGAAGCCACTTCAATGCGGTCGAGTTCGCTTCTTTTTGGCGCAAGATCGCGCATGGACAGGTCCTGTCGTTTTGACGTCAGAAGAACGAGCCGGGCACGGTGCGGCTATAGCCGCGGAATTCCGCGATCGGCGTCCCGGTCTCGTCGCTGACGCTGATGTCGTAGATGCCGCTGCGATCGATGCGGCGCACCTCGCGCGCGGTCGCGGTCAGGCGCGAGCCCTCGCGGGCGGGCTTCAGATAGGTGATGGAGCAGTGCTGCGCGACGCAGCGCTGGTTGTAGCTGTTGCAGGCGTAGGCGAAGGCGGTGTCGGCGAGCAGGAAGATGAAGCCGCCGTGGCCGATGCCGTGACCGTTGGTCATCGCCTGGGTCACGACCATGGACAACGTCGCCTCGCCCGGGCCGACCGCCTCCATGCGGATGCCATGCTCCCTGGCGGTATTGTCCTCCGCTCCCATGAGCTCAGCGGATTTCCGGGCGATCTCGTCCGGCGTCAAGGCTCGCGCCTTTTCCCGCGGAAATCGGCCGGGCGCTTTTCCAGGAACGCCCGGACGCCCTCGATATATTCGTCAGCCGCGCCAGCCTCGCGCTGGAGGTCGCGCTCGAGATCGAGCTGCGCGTCGAGACTGTTCGACGACGCCGCGAGAAAGGCGCGCTTCATCAGCCCATAGGCGTGGGTCGGGCCGGCCGCGAGGCGCATGGCGATCTCCCGCGCCACGCCCATCAGCTGATCGTCGTCGACGGCGCGGTAGATCATGCCCCAGGCCTCGGCCTCTTCGGCGCCGATCGGGTCTGCCAACATCATCAGGGCGCGGGCGCGCGCCTCGCCGACGAGTCGGGGCAGAACCCAGGTGCCGCCGGAATCGGGCACGAGCCCGATGCGCGCGAAGGCCTGCAAGAACTTGGCCGACTTCGCCGCAACCACGATGTCGCAAGCGAGCGCGACATTCGCCCCCGCCCCGGCGGCAGCGCCGTTGACCGCGCACACCACCGGCTTCGGCAGCGCGCGCAGGGCGCGGATGAGCGGATTGTAGCGCGTCTCGATCGACGCCCCGAGGTCGGGGCGCTCTCCGCCTGGCGCGACGGCGCGGTCGGCGAGATCCTGGCCGGCTGAGAAGCCCCTGCCGGCGCCCGTCAACAGGACGACGCGGCAGGCGTCATCCGTCGCGGCGCGTTTGACTGCGGCCGCCAGGGCCTCGTGCAGCGCCCCATTGAACGCGTTCATCCGGTCCGGCCGGTTGAGGGTCAGCGTGAGGACGCCGTCCTCCGCCGCTTCCAGCAAGACGGGTTGGAGTGATGCGTTGACGTCTCCCATGGGCGGCCTCCCTGGCTATTTGCCGATCCGATCGCTACGGGCGTTGTGGAATTGACCGATTCGTGGGTCATTAGTAGTGACTCGTGAGCATGTCCATAGGCGGTGAGGGAGGAACGGATGACGGATTTTTATGGTCGTCACGAGGCGCTCTTGAAGCAGGCGCTGAACGCGATCGCCGAGCGGACCTATTTCAGCGCCTATCCCGAATCCGCATCGCCTAGGGTCTATGGCGAGACCGCCAGGGCCGAGGGCGACGCCGCCTTCGAGGCGATCCTCGGCAAGCCCTTTCCCTTCGACGACAGGCACCCGAACGAGCGCCTCGTGGGCAGCGAGACCTCGCCTTACGGCAAGCCGCTCGGGATTCGCTATCCGGCCGCGTCGATCGACGCGCTCATCGAGGCGAGCGCAGCCGCGGGCGAAGCCTGGGGCAAGGCCTCGGTCGAGGCGCGCGCCGGCGTGATGCTGGAGGGGCTGGCGCGTCTCAACAGGCAGAGTTTTTTGATCGCCGACGCGGTGCAGCATACCTCCGGCCAGTCGTGGGGCATGGCCTTCCAGGCGGGCGGGCCCCATGCCCAGGACCGCGGCCTCGAGGCCGTCGCCTATGCGGTCGCCGAAATGAACCGCGCCCCGCGGGAGGTGGCGTGGGAGAAGCCGCAGGGCAAGGGCGAACCGATCCGGCTGGCGAAGCGGTTCCGCATCGCCCCGCGCGGCATCGCGGTCGAGATCGGCTGCGCCACCTTCCCGACCTGGAACCTCTATCCCGGCCTGTTCGCCAGTCTCGCCACCGGCAACAGCGTGATCGTCAAGCCGCACCCGGCGGCGATCCTGCCGGCGGCGATCACCGTCAAGATCCTTCGAGAGGTTCTGATCGAAGCTGGCTTTGATCCCAATGTCGCGCTGCTTGCGGCCGACGAACCGTCGGCGCCGATCGCCAAGGACCTCGTCCAGCATTCCGCGGTCAAGATCGTCGATTTCACCGGCGGCCCGGCCTTCGGCTCGTGGCTGCGCCATACGCTCACGGACAAGCTCGTCTACACCGAGGAGGCGGGCGTCAACGCCATCGTCATCGACTCGACCGCGAACTTCCGCGGCATGTGCGACAACATCGCCTTCTCGCTGTCGCTCTATTCCGGCCAGATGTGCACCGCGCCGCAGAACGTGTTCGTCCCCAGGGGCGGGATCGAGACCAACGAGGGCCATAAGAGCTTCGAGGAGGCGGCGAAGGGGATCGCCGACGCGGTCGACAGGCTGCTGGCGGAACCCGCCCGGGCGCAGACGGTGCTCGGCGCGATCCAGGGCGATGCGACGCTCGAGCGGGTGAAGGAGGCGGCCTCGTTCGGCCGCGTGGTTCGCGCATCCGCGCCGGTGGAGGGGCTCGCGCGCAGCGCAACCCCGCTCATCCTGGCGGTCGATGCGGACGACGAGCGCGCCTGGCGCGAGGAGCGGTTCGGCCCGATCTCGTTCGTGATCGCGACCGACTCGACCGCCGATTCGCTTGTGCGCGCGGAGACTTCGATCCGCGACAAAGGCGCGATCACCGCCGCGCTCTATACGTCGAGCGACGCCGTCGCGGAGGCCGCCGAAGCCGCCTTCGCCCGCGCCAATGTCGCGCTCTCGATCAACCTCATCGGCGCCATCTTCGTCAATCAGTCGTCGGCCTTCTCCGACTTCCACGTGACCGGCGGCAATCCGGCGGGCAACGCCTCGCTGACCGACACCGCCTTCGTCGCCAACCGCTTCCGCATCGCCCCGGTGCGGCGCATGACGGCTTGAGGCGGCCGATGGCTGAAGCCTTCATCTGCGACTATGTCCGCACCCCCATCGGCCGCTACGGCGGCGCGCTCGCGAGCGTTCGCGCCGA
Organism: Roseiarcus sp.; assembly: GCF_052145395.1. Taxonomy (NCBI): domain Bacteria; kingdom Pseudomonadati; phylum Pseudomonadota; class Alphaproteobacteria; order Hyphomicrobiales; family Roseiarcaceae; genus Roseiarcus; species Roseiarcus sp. The sequence continues at coordinate 3,813 of NZ_JBKQOT010000409.1, read as the reverse complement.
CGACCTCGCGGCGATCCCGATCCGCGAGCTTTTGCGCCGCTGCCCGAGCCTCGCCGAGACGGTGGACGACGTCTTCTTCGGCTCGGCGAACCAGGCCGGCGAGGACAACCGCAATCTGGCCCGCATGGCGTCGCTGCTGGCCGGCCTGCCGGAATCCGTCCCGGGCGTGACGGTGAACCGCCTGTGCGCCTCGGGCATGGACGCCGTCGCGGCCGCCGCGCGCGCGATCAAGGCGGACGAGATTTCGCTCGCCGTCGCCGGGGGCTCAGAGTCGATGACGCGCGCCCCGCTGGTCATGGGCAAGGCGGAAACGGCGTTCCAGCGCTCGGCCGACGTCTACGACACCACGATCGGCTGGCGCTTCGTCAATCCGCAGATGAAAAAGCTCTACGGCGTCGACTCGATGCCGGAGACGGCTGAGAACGTCGCCAACGACTATCGGATCTCGCGCGAGGACCAGGACGCGTTCGCGCTGCGCTCGCAGCGGCGCGCAGCGGGGGCGCAGGCCAAGGCCGCGTTCGCGGACGAGATCGTCGCGGTCGAGATCAGGGACCGCAAGGGCGCCGTGACCCGCGTGGCGAAGGACGAGCACCCGCGCGCCGACACGACGCTCGAGTCGCTGGCGAAACTGCGCGGCATCGTGCGGCCGGACGGCAGCGTCACCGCGGGGAACGCGTCGGGCGTCAACGACGGCGCCGCCGCCCTCGTCCTCGCCTCAGAGAAGGCGGCCGCAGCGCGTGGCTTCACGCCGATCGCGCGCGTGCTCGGCTACGCGACCGCGGGCGTCAAGCCGCGGGTGATGGGCGTCGGCCCCATCCCCGCCGTGCAAAACTTATGCGAACGGCTGGGCCTGAGGCCTCAGGACTTCGATGCGATCGAGCTCAACGAGGCCTTCGCCGCGCAGGCGCTCGCGTGCCTGCGCGGCCTCGGGCTTGCCGACGACGCCGAAACCGTCAATCCCAACGGCGGCGCGATCGCGCTCGGCCATCCGCTCGGCATGTCGGGCGCGCGCCTCGCCGGGACGGTTGCGTTCGAGCTTCGCCGCCGGGGCGGCCGCTACGGCCTCGCCACGATGTGCGTCGGCGTCGGCCAGGGGGTCGCGCTGGCGATCGAGCGGGTGTAGCCCGGCCGCTGGCCGCAAGCGGGGCGCGTCACGGCGCCGCGCTCCGCCGCCGGCGGTCGGAACGCGCCGCTTCGTGGGTGGCTTAAGGCGAGCCCCAGGCAGCCGGGTTCGTCCCGGGAATGTGATGTCGCCGGCGCCCTCTTTTCACCGGACCGCATTCCAAGAGGGAATTGCCGTCCCGAGTTGGCGAGCGACCCCGCCTGCCTAGCAAGATCCCTCACTTGGTTGTGCGCTGGCGCACGGCGCGTTGTCCAAAAGAGGTAGGAGCTAACATTTTAGGTCGCTTTACACCGTTCTCGACTCCACTTACGTTAGGCGGCTCAACTCTCGGGTTGTAGATCCTCTGTCGAAAAGCCAATACTGGCGGCGGGTGCAGTATTAGGCTTTATGGTCAAGTTCAGGCTGGCTCAGCAGGTCGCCTGGACATCGAATAGAGGCAATATAGGGCTGGCTTAAGGTTAATAATCAACAGGGAAACGCTTCGCCCAAGTAAGGGAAGGGACGTGCGGAGCCGGTGTGACTTGGGTTGTTTTTGCACTACTGGGGATTTGGAATAATGGATGAATCGACTGGGACCACTGAAGGGCCTGACGTCTGTCGTGAACAGGGGGTAGACGCGGCGTCCGGCGCTTTCGTCGCGTTGGTCGAGCATCGCCCGTTCTTACGGGAATGCATTGCTCGCAGCATGCAATCGGCGTTCTCGGTTCCGGTCGTCACGTTTTCGACATTGTCGGAACTGCGCGGCCAGAATAAAGACGCCTCCGCCGCTCTTGTCATCCTGTCCTTGCTAGAGGCCACCCGGGACGATTGGGCGAAGACGCTGAAGGACCTGTCGGAAAGCGTCTCACGCCGCCCCGTCGTCATGCTTGCGTCGGCGAATGACCTGGAGCTGGCCCGCGCCGCCATCCGACACGGCGCCAAGGGATACATTCCGGTCACAATGGGATTTGACGTTGCGGTTCAGGCCATTCGCTTTGTTCTGATTGGCGGCACTTACGCCCCGACGGACCACCTTCTTCATGCGCCCGATCAGCCTCGCCTTTCACCGCCGACGCCGTTCCGGCCGGCCGGCGGTCTCACCGCCCGCGAAACCTCCGTTGTGGCTGCGATAAAGCAAGGCAAGTCCAACAAAGTCATTGCCCATGAACTGAGTATGTGTGAAAGCACGGTGAAAGTCCACGTGCGCAATGTGATGAAGAAGTTGCAGGCGAAGAACCGCACCGAGGTCGCGATGAGGGCGTAAGCGCGTCGCAAGTCGGGGCTTCGATCTGCAGGGGGTGGTACGTTCCGCCATTTGTGCAGCGAGGCCGAAGGCCGGGCGCACGCAGGTCTGAGACCACCGCTTGCCGTCTCCGTTGCGGCCGTTCGCGTTCCCGATGTCCCCAACCGTCAAATCGCGACACGGAATCGGCCCCGACGAATTCCCACTTCGGTGAACGGGTTCCGACACCGCCCCTTTCGGGACGGAGGCGCCTCGGGCGGTCTGCCCTCCCGATATCGACCGGATCTGGCGTCATGAGCGGTTGGAGCGGGCGAAGGGAATCGAACCCTCGTATGAAGCTTGGGAAGCTTCCGTTCTACCATTGAACTACGCCCGCTCAGGCGCTTCTACGCGATGGCAGGAGAGGAGGGACTCGAACCCCCAACCCCCGGTTTTGGAGACCGGTGCTCTGCCAATTGAGCTACACTCCTACGATGAGCCTCCTTCTGCCGCATCGCGCGGGCGGATGCAAGACCGGGGACGCTCGCCGGGAGGCCGTTCGGCGGCGGAAGTTGCGCTTAGCCCTCACAGCGCCATCTCCGGCCCGAGCGGCACGATGCCGGTCGGATTGATGCGGCGATGGCTCTCATAATAATGATGTTTGATGTGAAAGAAATCGACCGTGTCGGCCACGCCCGGCCAACGATAGAGGGTCCTGAGATAGCGGCTCAGCGCCGGATAGTCGCGGATCTCCCTGAGGTTGCACTTGAAGTGGCCGAAATAGACGGGGTCGAAGCGGATGAGCGTGGTGAACAGCCGCCAGTCGGCCTCCGTCAGCCGGTCGCCGAACAGGAACTGCCGGGTCGCAAGGCGCGCTTCGAGTTCGTCGAGCGTGGCGAACAGCGCCTGGAACGCCTCCTCGTAGGCTTCCTGCGAGGTTGCGAACCCGGCGCGATAGATGCCGTTGTTAACGGTCGCGTAGATGCGGGCGTTCAGCGCGTCGATCTCGGTTCTGAGATCCTCCGGGTAATAGTCGCCCTCCGCCGCGCCGAGGCCGTCGAAGGCGGAGTTGAACATGCGGATGATCTCGGAGGATTCATTGTTGACGATCGTGTTCGTGTCCCGGTCCCAAAGCACCGGCACGGTGACGCGGCCGGTGAAGTCCGGCCGCGCCTTGACATAGAACTGGCTCAAGCGCTCGAAGCCGAAGAGCGGGTCCGGAACGACGCTCGGCCCGGGATCGAAGGTCCAGCCGCGCTCGGCCATCAGCCAGTTGACGACCGAGACCGAGATCATGCTCTCGAGTCCCTTGAGCTTGCGGAAAATCAGCGTGCGATGCGCCCATGGACAGGCGAGCGACACGATCAGGTGATAGCGCCCGGCGGCGGCGTGAAAACCGCCTGTTCCCGTGGGACCCGGCGCGCCGTCCGCCGTCACCCAGTTGCGGAACTCAGAGTCGGGACGAACGAAACGGCCGGTCTCGTTGCGC
>NZ_JBKQOT010000408.1:0-3413 GCF_052145395.1 Roseiarcus sp. | reverse complement strand
GAGACGTCGGCTTTGAGCAGGATGCGCGCCCGCGTAACCAACTCAGCCGTGTGTCGGCCTTTGCCAAGGAATTCCTCCAGAAAGGACAGTTCTTCAAGGCTCAATTTTACAATGTACTTCTTCTCGGCCACAAATCATCTCCATGCTTCAAGACAGCAGGGATGTTTGATTCACGAATACGTTTCGACTTCAAGGAAGCGCGACACTAGGGATTTACGAACGATTGCCATAGTGGGCCTCGCGCCCGCGCGGAGTCCGCCGCAATGGAAACAGAAAATTAACCAACTTGCCAGCCGACCGATCGTCGGGGCTCGGCGCTTGACGCCGTCAGCCCGGCCCTGCGGCTACACCCGCTTGCGCAGGCGCGCCGAGATGATGGCGGCGATCAGCCCGATCATCGGCGCAAAGTTGGCGAGCGAGAACATGAGCGGGGCCGGGGCGCCGATCGCCGGCCCTTTTTGCACCTGTTGCACGACGGTGTGAAAAAACGCGTGGTCGACCTTGTCGCCGAACTTGGTCAGATCCTCGAACAGGCTCTCCCAATCGGCGGGCTTCATGACGGCGACGTCGCCGCAGAAGTTTATGAGATCGCGAAGGATCGCCGCCGCCTCGTCGACCAAGGCCTGCGTGACCGCCTCCCGGTCGTCGATCGACTGACGCGCGCTGTAGCGCAGGTCTCGCGGAACGTTCCAGAGTTGGGTTCGCTGATGCTCGAGCGAGTGGAGCCGGCTCGAGAGATCGCGCTGGACCCGGCGCAGGTCGGCTTCGTACTTCTCAAGGCGACGCCAGAATTCGGCCAGCTGCGGATCGCCCGGCCGCTTGCTCTTGGCGGCGACGATGGCTTTGGCCTGTTCGCTCCGAATCTCCGCGCGCATGCGCTGAAGCGTCAGCCGGATGCCAGCGAGTGGGATGCTCATGGGATCGTCCTCCCTCTGCAAGCGCCGCCCGATGACCGCCGAATGGTTCCTCCGGTCGCCGGCGACGCAGTCCGGAAAGACGAAATGCGCGGGCTACCGATCGCCGGCGGCGCCCTAGCGTGCCCCGCACCCGAACCCGCATCGGCCCCTCCACGCGCGGCGTGTATCCAAATGCCCCGACGCCTGCAGTGACGTCGCTCACACGCGCTCCTATCCCGCGGTTTTTCGCGCGAACGGCGAGGCGTGCGAACTTCGGAAATAGGAATTGAAGCACGTGTCACCGGGACCCTGAAAGGACACAACCAAAGCCCTGCCACTCAAATCCAGTGTCTCAGCCGAGGGGTGCAGTTCAGCGCTTTATTTTCTCGCGACGAAGCGTGTGCTACGTATTTCCATGGCTTAAGCGGTTTTCGACCCCGCTGAATCGTCATTGCGAGAAGCGAAGCGACGAAGCAATCCAGTGATCGTAGGTCGGCGGCGGCAGCCCTGGATTGCTTCGCTTCGCTCGCAATGACGAGGCGCCTCGGTTTGATCGGAAACCGCTCTAAGCTTGCACGCGCAATGACTTCCGACATTCCTTCGCACCCGAATAGAATGCACCGTAATCCCTCGTCATCCCGGATTATCCCGCGCCAATTCTTTAGTGCAGGCGCTTGCCGGTCCAGCGGTCGCGTCCTGCCCAAAACGGACAAGCCGGACAGGTGTCGCCCTCGTAATCGATGCCTTCTTCATGCGGGCAGCCGATAATCCGGTCGGTCATGACAACCGACTTGGCTCCGGCCTCGGTGATGAACGCCAGCACTTCGGTCGCCGCCGGGATATCGTCGCGAATGTCGGTCTGGTCCTTCGAAAGCCAGCGTCTAAGGTCGGTCACCTCGGCGTCCTCGGCTGGCACAATGCCGACCGTGAGCTTGGTCGCCAGGGTATCGTCCGGGCCATAGAGCGCGACGGTTGCGACGGGCCAGCCGCGAAATCCTTTCTTGGCCCTCTTGCTCAGTCTTTTGCGAGCGCGCTCGATCATTGCCGCCATCCGATCCAGTGAAGATCACGCACCGCCCTTTCCCACTCCGTGTCGAGCCAAGCAACCTCGTTCCCTACTTCGAACCTACCCGCAGCGCCGGATCAGGCGGGATAGCTCCGGCCCGTAGAGAAAAATGGGCCTGCGGGTCAGGCCGCCGTGACGGCGGATCCATTGGCGCACGGGCGCCGGATAGGCCTCGGCGACCAGCCGCGTCGCCGCGGCAGGGGCCGGGTATTCGTTGCCGAGCCCGTCCATCAGTCTTGGCGCGTGAAAGCCGAGGATGGCGCGAGAGGTCGCGCAGATCCGGCTGCGAGGCAGGATGCTCAAGGCGAGGGTGCAGGCGGAGAAGCACGGCCCGTCGGTCACCACGCGCTCGCCCGAAAGGCGGACCGCCTCGAAGAACCTGAGGAACGACGTCGCTTCGCCGCCGGGGCTCCCCTCGACGACGATGTCCGCGCGGGCGGGCGCGAACCCGGCGAGCGCCAGGAGGACCACGACAAAGAGGCGTCGCATCGGGATCTCCACGCGGTTTGCCAAAGCGATCTTTCGCTTGCAGAAACGGCGGAATTCCGGACGACGGCGGGGCGACAAGCGCCTCCGCGGCTTAGCCCTTGCTGCGAAGGGCCGCGCCTCGCCCACGACCGTTTTGGCGCGCCGACGCCATTCCGGGCGCCCTCGACCCCCTCGCGGTAAACTCAGTGCAAATCCTCGGCGTAGACGAATTTCGGCATGTTCCAGCCCCGGACGATGGCGAGCAGCCTGAGGACGAGGCCCGCCGCCATCGCGCCCGCCGTCACGAGGTCGTGCGGCAGACCGGCCGAAAGTCCGCCGACATAAAGGCCGCCGGCGACGACCGACACGCTGGCGTAAAGCTCGCTGCGGAACAGCAGTGGCACGTCGTTGCACAGGACGTCGCGCAGGACGCCGCCAACGCAGCCGGTGATCATGCCCGAGACGATGACGTCGACAGTGGGCAGACCGAGGTCGAGCGCGACATTGCAGCCGATGACCGTGAAGACCACGAGCCCGATCGCGTCGAGAACCAGAAAGACGCTCCGCAGCCGATGCATGATGCGGGCGACGGCGATCGTCATCAGCGCGGCGCCCGCCGTGATCACCAGATATTCCGGATGGCTGACCCAGGACAGCGGGTGGTGACCGAACAGCACGTCGCGCACCGACCCGCCGCCGAGCGCGGTGACGGCGCCGAGCAGGCAGACGCCGACCCAGTCCATGCTGCGCCGGCCCGCCGCGAGCGCAGCCGTCATCGCCTCCGCGACGATGGCGACGAGATAGAGCGTGTGAAGCAGCATGGGGCGCTCCGAGTTCCATGAACCGAAGCGCAAAGCCTCTCACGCCCGCCGGCGGCGGCGCAAATTCGCGCGGCGGACGCTCCCTACATCGGCGCGGCCTCGCGCCCGCGGCCCTGCTCCGTGCCCCAGGTTTTGCGCCGCCGGCGGCCTTGGCCTCGCCGA
>NZ_JBKQOT010000407.1:0-11480 GCF_052145395.1 Roseiarcus sp. | reverse complement strand
TCGACAAAGCCCGGCCAGTAGTTCACCGCCTCGTACCGGCGTCCGCGCGAGAGCGCCATACCGTCCTCCAACGACCCTGCTGTCATGCCCGCGAAAGGCGGGCAGCCAAATTCAGCGCCCGCGCGTGGAAACGCATTTGGCGCGGCGTCTAGACCCCCGCCTCGCGGGGGTGACACTCTCTTTCCCTACCGCGTCCCCAGTTCGTCGAGCAGGCGGCGCAGGAGCTTGCCGATGTCCTCCTGCTGGGCCGCCTGCACGTCGACCCAGTTGCGGATCTGCTGCTGCTCGGTGCGCATGTGGCCGACGAGGGCCTGGATGCCCTCGGCGAGCGTTGCGATCGCCGCCGCGTTCTTCTGATGATCGATCTGAGGCTGGCCGACCACGACCGCCTGCGGGGCGGCCTCTGGCTCGATGGCCGGCGTCGTCCTCACGTGGCTCGCCAAAAACTCCTCGAATTCCGAATAGAAGCGGTTCTGCGCCTGCCCGGCCTGCAGGTCGAGAAAGCCGAGAATGAGCGAGCTCGCGAGACCGAACAGCGACGAGGTGAACGACACGCTCATGCCGGCGATCGGGGCCGAGAGGCCGATCTTGAGGTCCTCGAACATCGAAGCGGTGTCCGAGCCGGTCTTCATGCTCTCGATCACGCCGCTGATCGAGTGCACCGTCTCGAGGAGGCCCCAGAAGGTGCCGAGCAGGCCGAGGAACACGAGGAGCCCGACCAGGTAGCGGAGGAGTTCGCGCCCCTCGTCGAGGCGGGTGGCGATCGAATCGAGGATGGCGCGCGTGGTCAGGGTCGAGAGGCCGCTCGCGCCCGCGCCGGCGTTGAGCATCGCCGCCATCGGCGCGAGGAGCAGCGGCTGCCTGACCTTGCGCCCCTCATATGCGCCGGTCAGCGAATTGACCCAGCGAATTTCGCGAAAAAGCCGGAAGACCTGCCGGAACGCGAACAGCGAGCCGATCCCGAGAACGCCGAGGATCAGTCCGTTGAGGCCGGGGTTGGCGGAGAAGGCGAGGGTGAGCTGTTTATACAGGATAAGGACGACGAATCCGACCAGCGCCAGGAACGCCGCCATCCCGACCAGAAAGATTCGGGGCGAGGTGAGAAGACGGATGTCCGGTTCGTTCGCCATGGCTCGCGAGGGGTCGGGTTCAGAAAAAGGCGGATAGCCCCTGACGATGGCCATAGCAAGTCTGGAAGGCGGCCCTGCGGCCGATAGCGCCCCGATGCGACGAGGAAGTCGGACACGCCGAAGGCTGGTCGCGGTGTCGGCTTCACTGGCGGTCGACCGTCGATTGGGACGTCAGATTGCCGGTTCATCCAGGCGAAAGTCACGGCCGCACAACGAGGGACAGCAGCCGAGGACCGGATTCGATGACCAAGTTCATCATCTCGGCCGCGCGACCGGCGGAATGTAGGTCTCCAGTTCCGGCGAAGGCAGTTCGACGACCTTGCCGAGTTCGGAGGAGCGATAGAGGCCATGAGCATTTCGGCGACGCCGACCCCGTCGACGAAGCTTTCCGCCGGCATGCGACGACGCCGAAAAGCGTCGCCCATGTGCCGATCTTCGCCGACATAGCCGTAGACGCCGGCCTCGTCTTCCAGAACCGCCATCAAGCCCTGCTCTGCGTTCTGCTTTTCGACGAGATCCTCTCCCTGTCGTCCGACGATGGCGCGCCACAGGAACACCTTGAGCCCCCCGGCCAGCGAGTTGAACTCCATCGCATACTCGGGCCCGAGCACCTCGATCGAAATGCGCAAGCCCGCGCCAACATAGGCCCACGAATTAGTCGCCTCCACCAACACCTCAGCTCCGTATGTGTCCTTGAACATGAGCGACGCGCGCGAGTAGTCCTCCGCGGGGCGGGAGCCTTAGTCGACTTCGGCGCCCATCAGCGCCTTCAGTTTCGGGACATACTCAGGTCGCGTCCATTTCAGGCTTCCGATCGTCGCGCTAAACAGGCTGGACGTCACTTGCCCATAATGTCGCGCCATCTCCATCGGAGCGGCGAACTGAAACGGTCTCGCCGGTCCGGCTCGACTTGACCGCGGCCAGGCAAAACTTCAGCGAAAAGAGGTTGCCGCGCGCGGAGTTCAGGGGTTCGCGGCCCTCTTCGATCGCGCACAGAAGCTCGCCCATGGTTCCAGCGAAGCCATCATTGAACCAGGTCCCTCTCAACTCGGGCCGAGCTACGCCAGCTTCGGTATGGAGCTCGACCGACTGGACGCCGAGGTCGGGGCCTCGACTCGAAATCGTTCCTCGCGTTCCCACGATCGCGGTTGCGTCGCTCGCGCCGTACCGGGTCGCTCCGTCGAAAACGAGCGACGCCTGGCCGCCGTCAAAGCTCACCAGCGCCTCGGCAAGCAAAGGGGGGCGCACGGTCTGTGAGGCGGCGCGGGCGACGGTCGCGCGGACCTGAAGCGGGCGCTCACCGACGACGCTCGCGAGGAAATCGAACCAGTGGATGCCGAAATCCCACAGCACGAGATCCTCGACCGCCTCGAAGGCGGTGCCGGCGATCCAGGCGTGATTCCAACGAATAGCCACATGCACGCCGACGACCTCCCCGATGAGCCCGGCGGCGACAGCGCCGCGCATGTAGGCCAGGTGAGGGGCCCAGCGGCCGTTCTGGTTGACCGCGAGCTTAACGCCCCGCCGCTCGGCCTCCTCGACCAGCATCTCGCCGGTCGCAAGGTCCTCGACGAACGGTTTCTGCGACAGGACATGCTTGCCGGCGGCGAAGGCGCGCCGCATCAGGTCGACCCGCACGTCGGGATGGGTCGCGATGTCGATGACCTCGGTCCGGCGATCGCCGAGCAACTCTTCGAAATTGTCGGTGGCCCGGCACCCGGGAAAGAAGGCGTCGCGCCGGGACCGCGCATGCTCCAGATTGCGCGAGCAGATCGAAACGACGTTCAGTCCGTGAGTTCGATAGGCGTCGAGATGGGCTGCGCTGATCCGCCCGGCGCCGACAAGGGCGATGCCGATCGAACGGTCATTCGGCATAGGCGGAAGATACGGCAGTTCCGGCGCCGGCGCGTCGGGAGCTGCCTTGGCCTTCAGCGCGTATTCGTCCGCCGAAGGTTCAGCTTTCGGCTCGGTCATGGGAACAACGGCAGGGTTCGCCGCTCCTTCGCCGAAAGCGCGGCGGCGCCGTCGATGCGCTGAGCGTTTCGGCAGATCGCAGGACCGAGCGGACCTTCGAATGCGACGGCATTGTCTTTGCCATCCAGCACGTATTGCGCGCGGAATGACGGCCCGAGTTTTTCCGCGTTTGGATTTTCATGCGCCTCGCGTAGCAGGTCGTCCATGTGCATATGCATTCTTTTCTCGCTCGCGCCGCGCTGCGCCCGGCAAAGCGCGATTTGCTCGCGCACACACGCTTCCGGCATTGCGCTCCTACTTCAGCCTCAGACGAATGCGCCCGTTGTCGATCTTGACGGGATAGGTGGCCAGATTGACGCAGACCGGCGCGCCCTTCGCCTCGCCGCTGGTGAAGTCAAAACGGCCATTGTGCATCGGACACTCGATGATCGTGCCCGAAACGAATCCGTCGGATAGGTCGACCTGCTCATGGGTGCAGAGACCATCGGTGGCGAAATATCGATCGTCTTCAGTGCGGTAAAGCGCATAGAGTTTCCCGTCGTGCTCGAAGCGTCCGACATCCTCGCGCGAAATCCGATCCGCGGGGCCGGCGTCGATCCAAGTCTCACTCATCTCATCTCCGTTTCCGTTGTATGAGCCGCCGGCGGGTCCACATCGCCATGCGGTGGGCGTCGAGACTTTCAGTCCAGCGAGAGGGGCTGATCGGGAACCGCGTCGAGGTCGGCGAAGTTGCGCACATCCATGAACGCCTTGATGAAGCGGTGCCTGAACATGAGCGCCTTATAGACGGGTTCCGGAAGCCGAGGTTCCGAGCTTGCCGCGATGTTGATCGCCGCGTAGCGCTGCTCGTGCATCGAGGTGATGGCCGTCGTGACGCCCGGATGCCAGAGTGCGAACTTGATCGCCAGGGCGGCGAGGCTGCTCGCATGTTCCGGGACGTAGCGCCGGAGGGCGTCGACCTTCGCGATATAGGACGCGCGAGGCACGGTGTCGTCGAAATACCCATGCCGAAAGTCTCCTGGCGGGAAGGTCGTCTCGGGCGTCAGGAATCCGGTCAGGCCGCCCTCGTCTAAAATGCAGCGCGCGATCACCGCGACGTCGTGCTTCTGGCAAAGCGGGACCAGATTCTCGAGGGCGATCGGATCGAAGATGTTGATGACCGTCTGGACGGAATCAATAACGCCGCTGATCACGATCGGCAGCACCATGTCGGACCGGTGATCGGGGACGGAGATTCCGATGGCGCGCACCTTGCCCGTTTCCTTCAGGGCTCTGAGCTCGTCGAGCCAATAGCCTTCCACCCCCCACGTCGGCCAGTAGGCGTGGAGTTGCAGGCAATCGATCACGTCGAGCCCAAGGGCGCGAAGCGACGCTTCGCAGCTTGCCGTGACCTGCCCCTTCGGCAGGGAGCGATCGACCGGGACGACCGTGCTCCATTGTGGGCCGCCCGCGAGGCCTTCGACCTTGGTCGCGACAAAGGGCGGCGGTCCGGACCACTGTTTGAGACCGCGGCCGAGGATCGCCTCCGACTCCCCATAGGCGCGCGCCGTATCGATGAAGTTGACGCCCTGATCGAGGGCGTAATGCAGCGCGCGGATATGGTCGGCTTCGGGCTGGCTGCCGAACCAACCTGCGAATCCCATGGCTCCGAAGCCGAGCCGGCTGACCTGACGATCGGTGCGGGGAAAAGTCGTGTGGTCCAAGGCGCCCATTCCTTTCCTCAGTGGTCGGTGCGATCCCCTGCGCTCGCGCGGCTTACAGGTTCAATGTCCGCCAGGTTGTACGCCCGCGCTCAATCTCCGCCCAAAGCGGCGTCATCGCCTCCATCGGGATCAGCGCTGAATTGCGGGCAGCGAGAGTGAACCCGGCCACGACGTCTCCGATGCGTTTGATCGCGAGATCGAGCATTTTCCGGCCGTCGGCCGCCGTGGCCGAGGCTGCGTCGGGATTCTGGGCGAACCGTCCGAGCCGATCGGAAGCGACTCGGCCGACGCGGTTGATGTCGATCAGATCGGGGTCGATCGCCAGCAATTGCGAGATCTCGTAGAAACCCGCGTGATCCCCCTGATAGCGACCCTCGACGAGTTCGGGGTCGCTGCACGCGAAGACTTCGAACGGATAGGCCGAAGAGAAGGCGCGCGCGACGGTGCGTAGGTCTTCCTGGTTTCCGCCGTGGTGCCCCGACACGACGAGCGCCGCCGCGAATCCGGCGTTCCGGAAAGCGCGAAGCTGGTACAGGAAAGCCTCCAGGACGACGTGCGGCGGCAGCGCCGCGAGCCGCGGATTGACGTCGCCCATGACCTCTCGAAGCCACGGCGCATGATAGCCAGTCTCGTGGACGTGATAGGCCATGGTGGAGCGACGATGCCGCCGAAGCGGCGCGCAGCCTCGTCGCAGAGATAGCGCGCCTTGATCGTGTCGAGCCCGAACGGCGCGATATGGCCGTGGGGTTCGCAAAGCCCGAGCGGAAGATAGACGATCGGACGCTCCGCGAGGCGGCGCTCGAATTCCTCGGGCAGAAGATATTCCCAAGCGACCGGCTCGGAGTTCATGGCGTCCTCGAAGATGACGGAACGAGGCTCTCATCGCCCGAGATCATCCACCGCAGCCGCCCGGCCAGCAAGCCGGACGCGCGCTCCGGCTCGATGCTTCACACTCGGGGACGTCAGGTTCGATCGTTTTTGATCACAAGACAACCCCAAGGACATCAAAAACAAAGAAAAGATGTTCGCGCGCGGCGTGCGCCTCCCGCAAGCGGCCTTTGCAATTGTTGAACGCGCGCCGACCCACAACCGAGTTATATCATGTAAAAATAAGAGCTTCGGTTCCTTGACGCCGAGCGTGGACAAGGCGGGCGCGCGACGGGGAAACATACCGTTTTGATAACGACTGATCATCTTTGCCCCCTGGGGGCCGTTTGAACGCGGTCCTGTCGGTTGAGGTCTTGATGCGATATGATTATAGACAACGTTGCGTTCCGCCCTGCAGCGCGGAAAGGGCCCGGCTTACGGGGCTCCAAGCATCAGCCCTTCCGGCGGCCAAACGCATGACGGCGACAGAAACCATTTCGCAAGTTCACGTGAAGCGAGACTACAGCCTCGTGGGCGAGAGCACGCGGCTTGCCCTGAAAACCGGCTTGGCGTCGGCCGACTGGTATCGGACGCCCGTCCCCCGAGAGGCGATGAAAGAGCTGATGAAGCGCTCGGACGGTCCGGCGATCCGCGACACCGTCGTCTGGCTCGGCGCGATGGCGGTCGGTCTTGCCGGCGGAATCTGGTTCTGGCCGACCTGGTGGTGCGTGCCGTTCTTCTTCGTCTACGGGACGCTTTACGGCTCCGCGAGCGACTCGCGCTGGCACGAATGCGGGCATCGCACCGCCTTCAAGACCCGGTGGATGAACGACGTCGTTTACGAGTTTGCCAGTTTCATGCTGATGCGCAACTCGGTGACCTGGCGCTGGAGCCACGCCCGACATCACACGGACACCATCATCGTCGGACGCGACGCCGAGATCGCGGTGATGCGGCCGCCGGACCTTGCGCGCGTCGTGCTCAACTTTTTCGGCCTCGTCGACGTGTGGCGGTCGCTCCCGACCCTCGTGCGAAACGCGGCGGGAATCCTGTCGGACGACGAGAAGAGTTTCATTCCGGCGTCGGAGCAGGGCAGGGCCGTGACCGTGGCGCGCGTGCATGTCGCCATTTACGCCGCGACGCTCGCGGCGGCGCTCGCGAGCTGGTCGGTGCTGCCGCTCATGGTGATCGGCCTGCCTCGCCTTTACGGAGCTTGGCACCTGGTGCTGGTGGGTCTCATTCAGCACGGCGGCCTCGCCGACAACGTCGTCGACTTCCGGCTGAATACCCGGACGGTTTACATGAATCCGATCAGCCGGTTCCTCTACTGGAACATGAATTACCATATCGAGCACCACATGTATCCGCTCGTTCCTTTCCATGCGTTACCCCGGCTGCATGAACTGGTGAACGACGACCTTCCTCGCGCGAACCCCTCGATATGGGACGCCTACCGCGAAATGATTCCGGCTTTCATCCGCCAACTGCGCGACGAGGACTATTCCATCCGGCGCGAGTTGCCGCCGACGGCGCGGCCCTATCGCGCCGCGCCTCAATTGTCTTCCGCCGGTGCGTCGGGATGACGCTTCAAGGCACGCGCCGTGCACAATCGAGGCGCACGACGAGCAGGGGGGACGCGACGGTTTCGGCGCCAAGCCCTGCTCGTCGGTCAATTGCGGGATCAAACGGCATGCGGGTGACCTTGAGCGACGTCGCTCGCGAAGCAGGCTTTTCGACCGCCACGGTCGAACGGGCGCTCAACAACCGTTCGGGGGTTCGCCGGCATACGCGAGAGATCGTCGTCAATGCGGCGCGGCGGCTTGGATATATTTCCGACCCCTCGCCATTCGAGACCCCGAGCGGCGACCTGTCGCCGGTTCGCCTCGAGTTCATTCTGCCCGAAGGGTCGAACATGTTCATTCGCGCGCTCCATGGGCAGCTCGAGGCTCAGGCTGGCTTACGCGAAGACGTCGCGGTGCGGATCACGGCGATCGAAGGGTTCAATCCCGACCGGCTCGCGCTGGCGCTGGCGAAGGTCCCAGGCAGCGCGCATGGCGTCGGGATCATAGCCCTCGATCACCCGACGGTTCGCGAAGCGATCCGAGGGCTCGCGGAGGCCGGCGTGAAAGTCGTCACCCTGGCCTCCGACATCCTGCACGTTCCGCGCATCGCCTACATTGGAATCGACAACCGAGCCGCAGGCCGGCTCGCAGGCTATCTCCTCGGACGTTTTCTGGGAGCATCCGAGCGGCGGAAAGTGGCGCTCTTTGCCGGGTCTCTCTCGTATCGCGGGCACGAAGAGCGTGAAATGGGTTTCCGGCACATCGTCAAGGAGGAATTTGCCAACCTTGAAATCGTTGAGCTGCGCGAAGTCAGGGACGACGCGGAGACGGCGTTCTTCGAGGCGACGCAACTCCTCCAGAGACATCCGGACTTGGCCGGAATCTACAATATAGGCGCAGGGAGCGAGGGAATCGCGCGGGCGCTCGACGGCCTCCCTTCGACAAAGCGGCCCGTCTACGTCGCGCACGACCTCACCGCAAACAACAGGGCGCGCCTTCTCGACGGCACGCTGGACGCCGTCATCGACCAGAATCCACGGGTCGAAGCGCGGGAGGCTCTGAATATCCTGAGCCACAGCATCAGAAATCTTCACTACGAGTATCATCCTCCGCGATTGCAGGTCATCTTCCGTGAGAACATGCCTGAGACATGAGCGAAGCGGCCTCAAATCCGTCGGACGCGGAGCTGTCGATCGCCGACTGAGGTCCAAGACCTCGCTCAACGGGAAAGCCGATCGCGCGCCCATCCGCCGAAGACCTCGATGCCGTTGCAGCTCAGGAAGGCCGGACGGCGCAATCTTTTCCGGAAGTTCGCCGGAAATGGACCGAAGGACGAAATCGGTCGTCCTTTGTGCGTCTCAATGACGCAGATCCGATGAATACATAAAGCGATAAAGATGATGTCTCTGGCAGCATACACAACGAAGTAAAAAGGGGGAGACGATGGCGCTCTCGCAAAGGCTGTTCGACGCGATCGTGGACGGGCATGCGCAGCTTGCGGAGTCCCTGGTCGAGGAGGAGCTGAAGGCCGGCGCCGATCCTGTGGCGCTCATTTCCGAGACGATGATCCCAGCGATGGACGAGGTCGGCAAGCTCTTCCGGGAGGAAGAGTTTTTCGTCCCCGAGCTGATGCTGGCCGGGCGGGCGATGAAGGCCGCGATGGAGCCGCTGCGGCCATTGCTGGCGGCCGCCGGGGCCAAACCCGTCGGGGTCGTTGTCGCTGGCGCGGTCAAGGGCGATCTGCACGACATCGGCAAGAACCTCGTCATCTCGATGCTGGAAGGCGCAAGCTTCAAGGTCGTCGACCTCGGCGCCGACGTGTGGCCGGAAAAGTTCGTCGAGGCGATCCGCGAGCACCATCCCCAGATCGTCTGCCTGTCGGCGCTTCTCACAACGACCATGACGGCCATGAGGACGACGGTCGAGGCGATCAAGGCCGCGGGCCTAAGACGCGACGTCAAGATCCTCGTGGGCGGCGCGCCCATTAGCGAGAGTTACGCGACGGAAATCGGCGCCGACGGTTACGGCGCGACGGCGACCGACGCGGTGGCGCTCGCCCGCAGGCAGGTGGGGCTTTCGAACTGACATGCGCGCCGAATTCACGCCGCGAGTCTTCTCGAACCTCGCGATCGGAAACGCGGACGATCTCGTCTTCGGCGTGGCGCCGCATCCGGTTCGGTGCGGTCTCGGGCTCGAGATCGGGTCGGGCAAGGTCTATCCGGAGGTCAATTTCACCCTTCCGACGATGGAGCTGACGGAGGCGACCTGGACGCAAGTCCGCGCCCATTACGAGGAAATTGGACGGCAGGTCGTGGCGAGGGCCGTGCGGCTGAAATCGCCCGGCCTCGTGCTCGAGTTCGAGCACTTGCCGCCCATGACCGAAAGACCGGAGTGGGGCGCGGAACTGACGCAGATCCTCAAGGCGCGCCTCATGGAGGCGCAGGAGAAGAGCGGTCTTCCCTCGGCTTTGCGTGTGACGCCGACCGATATCCGCGAGAAAGGCAAGCCGCCCCGATTACGGCGCGGCGAACCCTGCGAGACTCTGCTCCGCGCGTTCGAGGTTAGCGCCGAGGCCGGCGCGGACATCCTTTCGATCGAGTCGGTCGGGGGCAAGGCAGTGCATGACAAGGCGCTGGTGGTCGCCGACATCCCGGCGATCGCGTTCGCGCTCGGAGTGCTCGCTCCGCGAGACATGGCCTGGCTATGGGCGCGGATACGAGAAGTTTGCGAGAGGCGCCCGGGCGTCGTTCCTGGCGGCGATTCCGCCTGCGGATTCGCCAACACCGCCATGCACCTCGCTGGCCAGAAGATGCTGCCCGAAGTGCTGGCTGCGGTGGTTCGCGCCATGAGCGCGGCGCGCGCCCTGGTGGCGTTCGAGCAGGGCGCCCTCGGACCTTCGAAAGACTGCGCCTACGAAGGCCCGGTCATGAAGGCGATCGCCGGCGTGCCCATCGCGATGGAAGGCAAGTCGGCCGCCTGCGCGCATTTCAGTCCGGTCGGCAACATCGCGAGCGCGATGTGCGATCTGTGGAGCAACGAGTCGGTGCAGAACGTGCGGCTTCTCTCGGGAAACGCCCCGGAGGTTTTCGCCGAACTGCTCGAATACGATTGCCGCCTGATGAACGCCGCCTCGGCGAGCGGCCAGGCCAAGGCGCTACGCGATCTCATGACCTTGTCCGACGAATGGCTGAGCCCTCAGGCGGCGGTTCTGTCTCCGGCGGCGACGATCGAGATCGCGAGCGCGATCGTGTCGAAGACGGATCCCTACGACCGGACAGTCGCCGCGGGCAGGGCGGCGGTCGACCTTCTCGACCGCGGCGCGCGGGAAGGCCGGCTGGCGCTCGCCCGCAAGGAGCGGCAGTGGCTCGATCGAATCGGCGAGGCGCTCGAGGCGCTTCCGGCCGATTGGCGTGACCTTCAGGCTCAGCTCGAGCCCCAATACGGACATCTCTACGACAAGGAGAGCTATGGGCTCGCCTGACGCGACGGGGCAATCGGGAAGGCAGGAGTTGCGGAGATGAACGCCGAGAAAACAATCGGTCCGAAGCGCAAACGAGTGCTTGACGCGATCAACCACCGCACCCCCGATCGCGTTCC
Organism: Roseiarcus sp.; assembly: GCF_052145395.1. NCBI lineage: Bacteria > Pseudomonadati > Pseudomonadota > Alphaproteobacteria > Hyphomicrobiales > Roseiarcaceae > Roseiarcus > Roseiarcus sp. The sequence continues at coordinate 647 of NZ_JBKQOT010000407.1, read as the reverse complement.
GGTGGACTTCGGCGGCTCGGCCGTCACCGGCGTTCACGCAAGCTGTGTCGCGAAACTCAGAGATCACTACGGGCTCGAGAAACGGCTGGTGAAAGTTCACGAGCCTTTTCAGATGCTGGGCCTGATCGAGGACGACCTCAAAGAGGCGATCGGCATCGACGTGACGCCGCTGCCTGGGCGCACCAACATGTTCGGCTTCGAGAACCGCGACTGGAGGCCATGGAACTTCAACGGGTTGGAAGTCCTGGTGCCTGAGGGCTTCCGGACAACGGTCGAACCGGAGAAAGGCGGGACGCTGATCTACCCCCAGGGCGACCTGAGCGCCCCCCCGAGCGGGCACATGCCGAAGGACGGCTTCTTCTTCGATTCGATCATCCGCCAGAAGCCGCTCGACCTCGACCATCTCGATCCTGAGGACAACACCGAGCAGTATGCGCCGCTGACCGACGCTCAGCTCGACGGGATCGAAGAGGACGCGCGGGCCGTCAGCACTGGCGACACCGCCGTTTTCGCGTCGCTGGTGAACACCGCGCTCGGCGACAACGCCATCGTCCCCGGCCCGGACCACACCGATCCCAAGGGCGAGCGCGACGTCGCCGAGTGGTACATGCTGACCGCGAGCCACCCGGAGGTCGTGCACAAGATCT